>NZ_JAEQDE010000080.1:0-5807 GCF_020737865.1 Microcoleus sp. PH2017_35_SFW_U_B | reverse complement strand
TGCTCGCGATTATACTGCTCGCGATTATACTGCTCGCGATTATACTGCTCGCGATTATACTGCTCGCGATTATACTGCTCGCGATTATACTGCTCGCGAGCGGGGACGCTCGCACTATAATGAAAAATGCTTTTTTCAAAAATGAGATGCTCCCCAAATAACAAATAACAACTAACAACTAACAACTGACAACTGCCAACTGACAACTGACAACTGACTAATGATTAATGACAAACCGTTAGGCTCTGTTATTCAAGGTTCCCTCAGCAAGGGATTAGAAGTGCGACTGCACGCCGACGTTTCAGTGGAAGATATGAGGGTGGGGAAATTTTTAGTAGTGCGGGGGGTACGATCGCACTTTTTCTGTATGCTCACCGATGTGTCTCTTGGAACATCCAGCAGTCGGATTTTATCCAATCCTCCCAACCCCAACGACGATTTTCTCCTCGCAGTCCTCGCAGGTAGCAGCACCTACGGTACGATCGAGCTTGCGCCCATGTTGATGCTGACTGCGGAAAAAGAAAAATCTCAAGCCATCTTCAATCCCACAGGTAACGGAGTCCCCGATAAAAAGCTGGCTTTAGGAAATTTGGGTTCTTTTGAGCCGCAAAGTGGCGCCGATATGGAATTGCTGCCGGTGAAAACGATTCCCAGCCACTTTTCCCAGGTGTTTGATGCCAAAGAAACCGATTTTCGAGCGGTTTTTGGCTGGGAAGATGATCCATATCGCCGCAATTTTGCGATCGGCAAACCGATTGACATGGACGTGGCTGTGTGCTTGGACTTAGACAGATTTGTGGAACGCAGCAACGGAGTTTTTGGTAAGTCTGGAACAGGAAAATCTTTTTTGACGCGCTTGCTGCTGTCGGGCATTATTCGCAAGCAAGCTGCTGTCAATCTAATTTTTGATATGCACTCGGAGTACGGGTGGGAAGCGGTTTCCGAAGGAAAACAATTTAGCACTGTTAAAGGTTTGCGGCAGTTGTTTCCCGATAAAATACAGATTTATACTCTCGATCCAGAGTCTACAAAGCGCCGGGGAGTCCGCGATGCTCAAGAGTTGTTTTTGAGTTTCGAGGAAATTGAAGTGGAAGATATCTCGCTAGTCCAGCGGGAGTTAAATTTGTCGGAAGCTAGTATCGAAAATGCGATCATTTTGCGAAACGAGTTGGGTAAGGGTTGGATCAATAAGTTGCTGGAAATGACCAACGAAGATATTCAAATGTTTTGCGAAGAAAAGCGGGGAAATAAATCTTCGATTATGGCTTTGCAGCGGAAATTAGAGCGTTTAAATGATTTGAAATACATTCGCAAACGCTGTCCCAAAAATTATGTCACTGAAGTTTTGCAGTGTTTGGATAGTGGGAAAAATGTAGTAATCGAGTTTGGTTCGCACTCGGATTTGCTGTCATATATGTTAGCAGCAAATGTGATTACTCGCCGGATTCACGGAGCTTACGTGCGGAAAGCTGAGAAGTTTTTGATGAGTAAAAATCCGTGCGATCGCCCGCAACCGTTAGTGATTACCATTGAGGAAGCCCACCGCTTTCTGGATCCGGCGATCGTGCGATCGACTATTTTCGGTACGATCGCCCGCGAAATGCGAAAATACTTCGTAACTCTGCTGATTGTAGACCAGCGTCCCTCCGGTATCGACGGCGAGGTGATGTCGCAAGTCGGCACGCGGATCACAGCTTTGCTAAACGACGATAAAGACATCGATGCTATCTTTACGGGCGTTTCTGGAGGCCAGAGTTTGCGATCGGTTTTAGCCAAACTCGACTCCAAACAGCAAGCTTTAGTTTTGGGGCACGCCGTACCGATGCCGGTAGTTGTCCAGACTCGTCCCTACGATGAGCAATTCTACAAAGAAATTGGGGATATTGACTGGCAAGAAATGCCGGATGAACAAGTGTTTGCTGAGGCAGAATCTGCTAAAATGGATTTGGGATTTTAGATGAGACAAGATTGCTTTCCCAAGCTGTCCAATCTGAAAATAATCTGCGTTTATCCGTGTTTATCTGCCTTGCATCTGCGGCCCGGCGATCGAAGATTTATGCAAAAATTCTAATAACAACCAACTGTCAAGCGGTCAACTGTCAACTGTCAACTGTCAACTGTCAACTGTCAACTGAATGAAGCAAGGGCTTTTGCCCTCACACCCGTCACCCATCATCCCTAACTTCATAAAAATTGGATAAGGTTAAATATTGTTCAGTCGATCGGCAAAATTTAACTCAAATAGCCAAACATCCCGCTCTTAATATATCTTTACTCACTGACAGCAAAAGTTGATTAGCATATTTAAATAAAAATGTCAAGAAATATTTTAAACGGTAAGTCGCAGCGAATACGGCGATCGAGTTCGGTTATCTCGCATCGCAGCATCTAGGCAGCGAGAAAAATTCAAGCGATGATGGAATAGAGAGCTAAACAAAGCCCTCGAATTGCATGAGTCTGTTTGCATGAGCGTGTTTGCTTGAGTCTGTTTGCATGAGTATTGTGAAGTTGAGTTGCACTTAAAACTAGCAGGGAATTGAAAACCTTAAGGAAAAATGTAGAATCTTGACCTTAAGACAGAGGTTTTTACCCTTTACGAGCCTCAAAATTTGGAATAATATTGAGAAAAGTAAACTCAAATTCACTTCGCCTAGAACTAGCCGTTAAAGCTAGCAAGCTACGGAAAATCGACGGGGATTACTGGACAATCAAGCACAAAAGTAATCCAAAACAACAAGCTTCTACCGATCGTCACCGATAAACAGGAGGGGTAACATCCCCCCTGTCGCAGTCTTTATCCCACTTGTAAAAGTGGGACAGGGTATCACCAACTTTTTATCTGTTGTTACAAGGAGTGCAATACTCACCCATGTCCACTACCACCCCCAAAACCAAAACAGTGAAAGCCGATCGCATGGGCAGCCGGCCATACTCCTCAACGGATACGGTTCGTACCTATCTGCACGAGATCGGTCGAGTACCCCTGCTAACCCGAGAAGAAGAGATTGTTTTCGGGAAGCAGGTACAGCAAATGATGAAATTAATCGAAGCAAAACAAGCGCTTGCTAAAGAATGGCAGCGAGATCTGACGAATGAAGAGTGGGCTGCCCAAATGGAGTTGACCGAAGCCGAACTGAACCGGATCTTGCAGTTAGGGCGGCGCGCCAAGCAAAAGATGATTGAAGCGAATTTGCGCCTAGTAGTTGCGATCGCCAAAAAATACCAGAAACGCAATATGGAATTCTTGGATTTAATTCAAGAAGGCACCCTCGGTTTAGAACGGGGAGTCGAAAAATTTGACCCGATGCGGGGATACAAATTTTCTACCTATGCCTACTGGTGGATTCGCCAAGCAATCACTCGCGCGATCGCCCAACACGCCCGCACCATTCGATTGCCAATTCACATCACCGAAAAACTCAACAAAATCAAAAAAGTGCAGCGGGAACTCACCCAGCAGTTGGGCCGTTCTCCCTCGCCTGCGGAAATTGCCACCGCCCTGGAACTGCAACCTTCCCAAATTAGGGAATACCTGCTGATGGCAAGACATCCAGTTTCTTTGGACTTGCGCGTAGGAGATAACCAAGATACGGAACTGCAAGAACTCTTAGAAGACGAAACAGCATCTCCAGACAACTACATTACTTCGGAATTGCTGCGGCAAGACCTCAATACCTTGATATCAGAACTGACCCCCCAGCAACGAGATGTGATTGTTCTGCGCTTTGGTTTGGAAGACGGCACCGAAATGTCTCTGGCGAAAGTCGGAGAACGGCTCAATCTCAGCCGCGAACGGGTGCGACAGCTAGAACATCAAGCCCTCGCCCACCTGCGGCGGCGTCAGTCTCAAGTCCGAGAATATTTGGCTAGTTAGTCACTAAAAGAGTTGAGATTTTCTCCAAATCTCAACTCTTTTTTTGTGCAGGCGCCTCCGGGAAGGATACTTTTATCCCAAGCAATTTTGAAGTGATATCATGTCCGGTCGATCGACCAAAATAAGTAAAGTTCGTAGTGCGGACTTCAGTCCGCTTTTTGGCCAATTGACCAAAATAAGTAAAGTTCGTAGTGCGGACTTCAGTCCGCTTTCTGGCCAATTGACCAAAATAAGTAAAGTTCGTAGTGCGGACTTCAGTCCGCTTTTTAGATGCGGACTGAAGTCCGCACTACGAACCCTTTTTGTGATGGTCATGCACTGGACACGATCTGAGTGAGGTACAGATAGTAATACCATTTTTTTAAAGTTATGACAGACTTTTGCAAACAAGGGAAACGAGAGAATTACAACGTCTTGTCGTCCTTTATCTCTATCTGATCTTTAGAAAAATGGTATAATGGGTAATTGGTAGGCTGACGAGTACAGAAGAGAGATTTGAAAAGCGCTATATTTAAGATGTCGATCGATGATTGTTGTGGGATGGGCGGGAGAGCCCGTCCTTTCTGCACGGGCTCTCCCGCCCATCCCACAAATTTGCTTAAGTTATTTAATTTCTATTCCTAATCTGAGATTTGAATTTAGGAACCGGGCGGGCGATCGAAAATTCAAGTTAATATTCAGGATTAAGCCAAATACCCGGTTTCTGTAATATCTCTTTGAAACAGGTACAAGAAGGGCGGCGCAGCAGGTATTTGAAACTTTGGGGCAAGCAAGTGGTTTTGACTTATTCGATCGTATTAACAAGCACTTTAGAGGCGATCGCCCTTGCTCTCTCGCCCGGTAACTTCAGCATCGAATTTCCCCTAGGCGAGGCACAGCAATCGGACATCAAATCCGGCCTTTTCACCTCCCAATCCCTCCCAAATGCTGCGCCAGATACCGCTAGCACAGGTTTAGCAGAGGGTATATACCTCTACGGCCAGTCGAGCCAGCCCGATCGAATTAAAAAAGAATATTTTGTATTTGAAATGCGACAGAGTAAAGTAGTCGGCGCTTTTTACCTGCCTCGGTCTGCTTTTTACTGTTTTTACGGCACTGCGGAGCGAACTCAGTTAAATTTAACAGTAGTGGACACTTACGACGGCAGTCGCTCTCCCTACTCCGTAAACCTGCAACAGTATTACCCTATTTGGGCCGTCAGCGACAACGATCGGCGCATTTTAGGTATTTGCAAGGAAGCTCACAAACAGCAGGTTTGGGGAAATTAATACTATTTTCGATTTTCGATTGGGGATTAAAGAATTGGGAATGATTTACTGCATAAGAGTTTGGAGTTTCCCTACAGTTGCATTCATTGGTGAAAATCGTCTAACCAATACCTGCGCGATTTTCTTGGTTTCTTGGGTATATTGACACTCCCCTGCCTAAAGGCGAGGGGATTCTTTGTTCATAGACTCAACTTGCTCAGACAGGATTTCTGAGCGTCAAAGTAGAGGTCGAATCTCCCAAAGCGTTCGGGTTTAAGACCCAAGTTCCGGTATGCCCTACCGTACTCAAGGCTAATTTCAGAATATTAATCGCTGCGTTCCAATCCCTATCCATAACAAACCCACATTCACAAGCGTGGGTTCTTACGGATAGGGATTTTTTTACGATTGCACCGCAATTTGAACATTTTTGCGAAGTATAAGCAGGATTGACTGCGACAGTTACCCTGCCAAACTTTACGCCAAAATACTCCAACCACTTTCTGAATTGATACCAACCAGCATCGTTAATTGATTTAGCGAGACAGTGATTCTTTACTAGATTCTTTATTCTCAAATCTTCATAGGCGACCAAATCGTTAGATTGGATTACGCAACGCGCCAGTTTCTTAGCGTGTTCTTCACGTTGCCGACTTATTTTGAGGTGTACTCGTCCTAATCGATTA
>NZ_JAEQDE010000079.1:0-43942 GCF_020737865.1 Microcoleus sp. PH2017_35_SFW_U_B | reverse complement strand
GTACGTAGTTGCGCTTCAGCGCTCTTTCATAGATCTAAAAAACAAGCAGTAAAAAGTTAAGTACGTGTTGAGGTACGTAGTTGCGCTTCAGCGCTCTTTTAATCTATGAAATAGTGGGGAGCATCGCAGTTTTGCATTTATAATGCTGTCCCCCAAAGAGCGCTGAAGCGCAACAACGTACCTTAGAACAATAAAAAAATAGCGCGAGTTGAAGAGTTAGTATTTTAATTTTAACAACAATCGTAAGTATAAATCACCTGAGAAAAATCTAATTTTTCTAAGTCCTCAGCACGAATCAAAAAGTTGCCTACTCCATCATCACCCCAACGAAATTCATCATCACTAATCATGTGTAAGAGTACAATTTTATGGTCTTTGTATTGCGGACTATACTCACGAGGGTCAGTTTGCGTAAAGTAGGCGTATCCCCCTATTTTATGGTGAATTTCGTATAAATTAGCATAATACCAATCAAATAATTTGTAATAATCTGCATTGATTACCTCAAAGAATTGTTTAACTTTTTGTGCTTCAAAAATGTTATTAATTTGATAGTCTTCTGGGCAAACCCACTCATTGTCAGGACTAAACTGTAAAGCCAAACATTCTTGCGGATTATTCACGTATTTATAGTTTAAAGGTGAAAATCCCTTAACTTCTTGATTCAACAAAAAAACAATATCTGTTTGACAATTATTTGTGTCAATTTCGGGAAAATACAATAGTTTAAAATCTTTTTGATTGTCCAAATTGTCTAAATCCATACCATACAAATCTGTGTCACCGATATAAAACTGCAAAATTCCTTTTTGGGGGAAAAGCGCTAAATATGGCACTTGGGCAAAGATTTCCTCAAAATTGAGTTGTGCCAAAAGGTGCATATATTTTCCCTCACTATCTGTGGGGAAATCGTAACCTTTCGGCAAGTAAGGCACTCCGCCAAATTTGCTTGACCAGAAATCAGTCGCCCTGCGTTCGTAAGTGATTTTAATAACAGGCTTTTCTGAACTTTCAATTTCTTGACGAAAAGGTTCTAATTCAGCAGGAAGCTCAAGGTTTGTTTTCATGTTTTTATACGACGTATTATAAACCGCATTTATTAGCTCAAATGCACGGTGCGTCACCTCTTGATTTATCGATTATCCCGAAAATCTCTCGCTGCTGGCGCACCCTACTAAAAAGCTTTGATTTTGCCTCGAAGACCCGGATTTGACAGAGATTCTAAATCTATTTTACAGCTTAGCCGATCGCCCTTGCACGCATAAACCGCCAAAGCAGTCCCCTGACGGTTGCAAACTCGCAGGTTGTAACCGTACTCGCTAGAAGCAGCGCCGAAGCGGTTGACAAACTGATAGCGTTCCATATAATCGAGCAAACTCCACAGTTGGCGGTTGACGATGATGATAACCCATGTGTTGCTGCGATCGACAAACCAGCGATCGAGCAATTTGCCGCCAAACTGTTTTTGAGCCAACCACAGACTCGGCGTGCTCTTTTCGGCTTGCGAAAGCGGCGGCGACGGGAAATTGGCAGCGTCTCCACTCGGGCAGACTGGTTGCTGGGAAAACGCCGCATATTGTCCCCACAGCAAGGCTGTGATGCACGTAGAACTCGCAATTAGGAACAAACATAAACTTTTTGTCAAAATGCTAGGTCTGCGCCGGAAAACTTGATTTTGGTGGCTGAATTTGTGGTGATTCATCATAATTTATTGCGACAAAATTATTGAAATTCCGATCGCCTAAACAACGAAGCAGGCAGAAAAGCCGTAAAAGTAGAACCACAATCTAACTCGCTGGTAACTTCAATATCACCGCCCATCATCTGACAAAAACGCTGGCTGATAGTCAATCCCAAACCTGTACCGCCGTACTTGCGAGTAGTTGAATTGTCCGCTTGGGTGAAAGGTTGGAACAGTCGCTCTTGCTGTTCTTGTGTCATGCCGATCCCCGTATCTGTCACTCGGAAAACTAAATATTCAGCATCCAAAATTAACATTTGAACAACTCGCGGTTGATATTTATTTTTTAATTCTTCACTGGTAATTCTTTCGACAGTAAGTACGATCGCCCCATTCTCAGAAAACTTAGCAGCATTGCTCAGCAAATTCAGGATTATCTGCCGCACTTTCATCAAATCGCCGTGCATGGCGCCGATATTCTCGGCACTCAATACTTGCAAGGTATTGCCGTTTTTCTCAATTAACGGTTTGATGGTTGTCGCCACCTCCTCGATCAGGCCGCCAACATCGAAGCTTTCGAGATAAATCTCCATCTTGTCAGCTTCAATTTTGGAAATGTCGAGAATGTCGTCAATCAGTTGCAGCAAGTGTTTCCCAGCAGTCCGAATTTTGTCTAAATCCGAAACTACCTCTAAGTTGCCCACCTCCTCGGCATCTTCCACCAGCAGATCGCTGTAGCCGATAATTGCGTTTAGGGGAGTCCGCAACTCGTGGCTCATGTTTGCCAGAAAAGCACTCTTGGCGCGGTTGGCGAGTTCGGCGGCTTCTTTTGCCAACTGCCACGCTTCCTCGGCGTCTTTGCGCTCTGTGATATCCCGCAGCGTGGCTACCACCGCTTCCACGCTACCGTCTGTCGCACACACCGGGCTGAGAATGTACTCGTAGTCGCGGGTTCCCCAGGCTGCGGTGGGGACGATTACTTCGCCTTTGGCGGGTTCGGCTGTGACAAATATGCGATCGCACTGTTGGTGAACCCGCTCCATAATGTTTGGAGGCCAGCCTAATTCCTGCCAGGTTTTGCGAATCATTTCTCTGGGGTTCATGCCGGCAGCTTGGGCGGCGGTGCGACTGACGTAAGTGTACCTTCCCGACTGATCCACTAGAAAAATTAGGTCGAGGGAAGCGCCGAGAATGCCGTCAACTGTTCTGGCGTGTCGGGCTACTTGAGCCGTCATTTGTCTGACGGTAATGGCGCCGCGGACTCGGGCGGCGAGTTCAAACTGCAAGAGTTGGTTGGCTTGTTTGAGGAATGCCGTGCGCTGTTCGACTTCTATTTCTAGTTCTACTTTGGCTTTTTCTAGGGTGAGTTCGGCTTTTTTGCGATCGCTCACATCTGTAGAAATTGTACCGACTGCATAAGCTGTGCCTTCGGAGTTGCAGAGGGGAAATTTGAGAGACAGATAAGTGTGCGGCCCGTCGTCTTGAGGGATGACTTCTTCAATGCTTAGGGGCGAACAGGTTTCAATCACTTTTAGGTCGTTTTCTCGCAAGACTGATGCTTTGTCTTGAGGAAAAATATCGCCGTCGGTTTTACCAGTTATTTGTTCTTTTGCCATATGGAACAAATTGTCAAAATGGCTGTTTGTAAGCAGGTATTTTCCGTCAGCATCTTTGATGTGAATCATTGCTGTGGAGTTGTCTAAAATCGCTTGCAGCAGTTCTTCGCTCTTCCGCAGGGCTGTTTGAACCTTTTGACGTTCGAGTATTTCTCGCTGCAATTCCAAGTTGAGGCGATTTAAGTCTTGCCAAGCTTCCTGGACTTGATTTAAGGCGATCGAGCTTTTTGCTGGTTCTGTATTTGTCGGCTGTGGGTGGTTTGAACCCCAGTTGGCGGCCAATTCTAGGGTTGGGACAGTTAGCGAGATTTCGGGATTTGTGATTTGCGCGCGATCGCCCGCACAATTTCCATACTCAAAATCCATCGCTAATTGACTGTCTAAATTAGGTTGTTTCAGGAATAAACCGGGGAGTTCGCCCAAATTTAAATTGTCAGATAAATTGTCAGATAAATTTTCCGATAAATTGTCAGAAGTGCGATCCTTTTCGTTGGCTTCGCTAACACACTTCCCCGATTGCGGGTGCGCTTCGGCGGTGGAGTTAGAGCGTAAATTCCCGTCTGCTGTTAATAAATCTGAGTTAGCTGGTTTGGCCAGGAGGCGGGTGACTCCTACTGCTAAGGCCAGGGGTGCGGCGGCAGCCACAGACAGTGCTAGCAGCCAATTATTGCCCCACCAGGATGCGAGATCAGTTTGTGGCATTCCCCGCACTAAAATTGCTGCGGGTTTTCCGGCTAAATTGTCCAGGGATTGAGCAGCTACTGTATAAGTTTTACTGCCTGTTCGCATTTCCTGAGCGACAGGCTTGCCGGCGGCTGCGAGTGCCGATTTCAGCAGCGATTTGTCTGCCAGCAAATCTGGCAACTTTTGATTTTTGGTAAATATTTGCGAACTTGCCAACACAAATTTGCCGTCAGTTGGGACGGAGTAGATAGCGCGATATCCGCCACTTTGTAAATTGATGGTTTCGCTGCTAGCAACTGCCGTCGTTTGGCTCAAAATTTTTTCTAACACTAAGACACCAATCACCGTCTTAGTTTTGGGATCGTTTACAGGAGTTGCTATGTAGCGGATGAGAACGCTACCGTCTCCCGCAGCGCGCGGCAAAGATACCAATTGTTTCTGAAGTTCCGATTTGGCAATAATTTTGCTGGCGGTTATTGGCTTTTTGGCAGCGAATACTCGATCGACTATTTTTTGCAGGTTAACACTTTTTTCCTTGATGTTGGGGTTGACGCTAACTACAATCTGCCCGTTTTTTCCCACTAAGACAGCACTGTCTATTTCCCCTGTTTTAACTTGGGTTTCCAAAATATCCTTGACAGATTGTCGCAAATTTGATATATTCTTGCCGCTGTTATAAGCTGAGGCTATTTGGGCGATCGTTTTGCTGTCAGAGGAGTTTTGCAAACTGAATGCAGCGCGATCGAGTTTAAGATTGTAGTTACTTTCACTAAGGCTCAGTTCAGATTTAGCTTGATTTTGCAGTTCGCTGCTTCCAACAGTTGATGTTAGCCAAAGTGCTGCTCCCGTTAATCCGACTGGCAAGATGATTTGTAAAGCCAGCAATCCAATTAATTGTTTTCTGGTGACAGACAAGTTGTAGGTGGCAGGTCTGAAAACTGCTTTCAATCTTCTTTCGGAAGTCGCAAAATTAGTAGGCTGCGAACAGTTTTGCTGGCTGTCGTTTAACTGAGTTTGAGCCATAGTAGTAGATGCTAAATCGTTTGTAGATGACACGGGATATTAATCTGGAAGTATCAAGTTGAGATTTGGAAGTTGAGATTTTAGAGAGAGTTCCGTTAATCACCCATCAGAAAAATGTTGGCTCTCGCTGGGTCGAAGAAAGTCATAAAATAACTGGGGTATTGTCATAGAAATAAAGTTTCTGGCTCTTCAACCAGATTTTGTTATTTAGTTTTTTTACCAGAAAGAATTGGTTTAAAGCTGGAACCCGCGGAGAAATTAAAAGAAGACGATTCATTACTCCAATCCTCTTCCTTCCAGGTAGACTTTGCTGTCAACTGTCAACTGTCAACTGTCAACTGTCAACTGTCACCTTGTGTTTCAATCCCACAACCGCCTGCCCGCTTTGCCATTCAGTCGCTGGTGAGTGTCTTTGAGCAAAGTTGGGATGTCCAACTCTTCGGGACACCTGGGCAAACATTCGCCGCAATCGGTGCAGCGGTTGCCTTTGCTTCCAGGAAACCAATGTCCGGCATTTTCAAACATAGCATAACGGTATTTGCCAAACTCAGTCATGTCGCACCCGACAGCGAGATTCCGCAGCCGCAATACTTCGGGAATGTTGATGTTTTCCGGGCAAGGCAAACAGGCGTAGCACTGGCTGCATTTGTCAGTTTTCAAACGATCGGCAATCACCGATTCAATCCTCACAAACGCAGCAATTTCGGCCTGGGTGAGGGGAAAGTCGCGATCGGCATATTTTAGAGGTTGCTCTAATTCTGTCGGATTTGCAGGCCCCACACTCAGAGTTCCAATTCTAGTATCGCTCAGTAAAAACCGATAGTTCAACTCCAAAGGCGAGAAAGGCGAGCACAATTGTGCGAGAGTTTCTGGGGGCGTGTAGAGTTGCCCTCCTTTGTCTGCCGGAGAAATGATGAAAACGCCCATATCTTTGTGCTTGGCGAGTTCAACTGCCGGGGCGTTGCGCTGAAAAAAATAGTAATAATGCAGATTGACAAATTCAAATAAATCTGTATTTATAGCAGCCAAAATCAGATCCAGAGGCCCGTGAGTCGAGAAACCGACGTGCCGAATTCGGCCATCAGCCAAGGCTTTGCGTACAGCTTCCATGCAGCCTGTGGGCGATCGCACCCAAGCCAAATGTTCCCAAGCATTCAAACCATGAATTGCCAGACAATCGATATAGTCTAGATTTAGACGTTTGAGAGACGAGTCGATGCAGCGTTCCGTGGCAGCAGCATCGTCCGTTGGGGGGATTTTCGTGGTGACGTGGAAGCGCGATCGATCGACAGACAAACCAGATGCGAGGGCCGCGCCTAGATATTCCTCGCTGCAACCGTAACCCGCCGCCGTTTCCAGGTGATTGATTCCCTGAGATACAGCTTGTTGTACAGTCTGAAAGGCAATTTCCTCAGAAGCCAAATAACGCATGGTTCCCAAGGAAAATACGGACAGGTGCAAGTTAGTTTTGCCAAACCGTCGATAGCGCATATCTGTTAGGAGGAAGTTTCGCTTTGGCCCAAGCCGCTTCTCTTGATCAAATCCTCCGGGCGGAGGTTTGAGATAAATTCGCGAAAGGCCCGGCGTTCGGCCTCATCAGCATCTCGATCGACCGGTATAGAAGCATCGGCGACGACTTCTTCCATCACCCAGATGGGGCTATTCGTCCGCAGAGCTATGGCGATCGCGTCGCTGGGACGGGCATCGATCTCTTTTTTCACTTCACCCTGACGGACAATCAGCACGGCATAGAACGTGTTATCTTGCAGCGAGTGAATCACTATCCGCTCCAAGGTAAGACTCCAGGCCTCTAGGAAATTGACCATCAAATCGTGAGTTAAAGGTCGAGGAGGCTTGTGGCCTTCCAGAGCACTAATAATAGCCTTTGCTTGCTCCTGACCGATATAAATAGGCAAAGCGCGACGCTCAGTAGCGTCTCTCAATAGGACAATAGGGCTGCGCGTGGCTGCATCTAAGGCAATTCCAGCGACTTTCATTTCAATCATTCGATCGGCCTCATAGAATTAAGAAACTGCAAGGCGGTGGAGAATTTGGACATAAAGATCACCTAAATCCAGTATGACTCGATCTTCGCCTGAATCTGCAACCGATCTGGGACTGTCGATTTTAGATTTTAGATTTTCCATTGACAATAGGGATAGAGGGGATGGCAAAAGCTCCTCCGTCTGGTTTGTGACTGTGGTTTGATTTAAATAAGCGATCGACTACCAAAAAATAACTATGTTTACAGGACTAATTCAATCTCTCGGAAAGCTGAAATCGCTAGGCAACGATTACTTCCAAATTTCCTGCACCTCAAGCAACTCCTATCAGATTTTACAAGATTTAGCCATTGGCGACAGCGTAGCAGTGGATGGAGTTTGTTTGACAGTGGTGGAAGTTCTGCCCCAAGGTTTTGTCGCCATCGCTTCCCCAGAAACCTTGCGCCGCACTAATTTGGGAGCATTCCCCGATGCTTGGGTGAACCTAGAAACCTCGCTGCGCGCCGGTAGCAAATTGGGCGGACATTTTGTGACGGGACACGTAGATGCGATCGGCACCTTAGCGACATCCACCCAAACCGCCAACGCTTGGGAGATGAGGTTTACAGCCCCACCAACAGCCAATTCGGGATGGCAGCGTCAAATTGCGCCATACATCGTTTCCAAGGGCAGCATCGCCGTCAACGGCATCAGCCTCACCGTAGCAGATTGCGATGCAGACGGAAATTGGTTTGAAGTTGCCGTAATTCCGCACAGTTTTTCCGAGACAAACCTCAGCTATTTGCAGCCGGGAAGTTTAGTCAATTTAGAAGCAGATATACTCGGCAAATATGTAGCCAAATTTCTCCGCAGCGGCGGCCGGGAAGCCCATCCCGAACCCTGGGAAGAAACCCCCGCCATGAACAGTTTGGGAACAATTACACCTGAATTCTTAGCAGAACACGGATTTATGTAATCTTCGGGTGTACGCGGAGTATTTAATCATAAAATACCCGGCGGTTGAAACCGCGTCTATAAAAACAAAACCTGCCTCCGCAGGTTGAAGAACGAGCGGCGAACATTATGTTATTCTCTTTAGTCTGCGGAGGCAGACTATCCTTCGGGAAGGCTAACGCCTACGTTTTTGTAGTTTGACCTCTTACTCGGATGACGGGCGCTTCGCCACATAAGCGCTTCGCGCTGGCTTCGCCTACGAGTAAGAGGTCAAAAGCGGTTTCAACCGCCGTCTGCATCTGCTCAAAACTGACGCCCCCTATCGACAAACTCTTTCTCAACAAAAACATTTTTCTCCCAAAACAACCCCGCCGCAATTCCCGCCTGAGAAACCAAAAACAAAGCAGCAATTAATAGCTTTTGAATACCCGATCCCTGGGAAAATGGATAAGTTAGCAAATTCAGATAAAATGACGGATGTTGCCGTTTCCCCTTAGCCCCACTTTTCGAGATAATTTCCCCAAACAAAAAAGCACCTCTACCGTAATTGAATTGCTGCCGCCAAAATTTCCGCAGAGTTAGTGCGTGGGAATGATAGACTGTAACTTCGGGAGCATAGACCGCGCGGCCTCCCAAATTGAGCCAGCGAAAGCAAAATTCCCTATCTTCTCCAGCCGCTAGCGAAAAAGTCGTGTCAAACCCGCCAATTTTCTGGAAAGCCTCAGCGGGAAGGGCAAAATTGTTAGAAGTGAAAAATTGCGCGCGATCGCCAATAGCATTGTAATAACTGTAAAGGTAATCGATCAGTTGCTGGCTGGCAGTAGAATAGATATTATCCGGCAGCGCGTTGACAGTTCGACCTCCGATCAAACAGTCTGGTGTTTCCACAAATCGCTTTTCTAGATTTTGCAGCCAATCTGCCGCCACAGTACAGTCATCGTCTGTAAACACTAAAAATTTACCCTCGGCTGCAAAAGCCCCAGTATTTCGCGCCGTTGCGGGGCCTGAGTTGGGTTGTGTCAAAAGTGTGAGATTTAACCCATTTTGAAAAGGGGATATTGTATTTTCTACAGATATTTCGGTGCTGTCGTTGACGACAATCACCTGAAACTTATCGCGCGGATATTCTAGTTCCACAAAAGACTGAAGACACTGCGCTAATTTCTCGGGGCGATTGTAAGTCGGAACTATAATTGAAAATAGAGTTTTAGTTGTGTTCATTCTAACTCATATATTTTAATATTTTAAGCGATACAGTACCGACTCAGTATTAAAATCTTTGCCGAAAACTGGTTGCAGCGGGCCCTCGGGACTTGTCAGCCAAGATAAAGCTAGTTTGGTGTATTCGTCCATCTCAGTCAGGGGCCCGAATCCTACCATCTTAATGTTATTTTTGTGGAGGTTGTCCATCCATGCCGGAAGTCGATCGGCTCTAAACGGCACATATAAAACTTGTCTGTCCAAATTTTTCCCGTAAAACAGGTAGCTGCGGTAACTTAAAAAGAAGCCGATTTTTTCATTGGGTACTGTATTTTTGTCAATATATTCGTAAATGCCGCGATACAGTTCGGCGCGAGCAACATCTCGCTTTTCCCTCGCCACCCAAGTAGCACTTACCATCAATGCTATGCAGACACAAATTATCATTATGTAACTTGATTTTTTCAAGCTAGCGAGTAGATTTTTCAAGCCAATTAAACTAGGATTGCGCTTAAATAGAATCCCAGCTAGTAGCAGTAATCCAACATAAATCAATGGGTATATTCCTAAATCTGGCCAACGGGGCGCTAATATTTTTATTACCAGATTGATGGCTTCGGCAAAATGAGATTTAAATCTGTCAATCAACCAACTTCCCCAAACAATACTCTTTCCGGTAAAAGAAGCATTTTTAATTAGGTCAAAAATTGTGTTGCTAATAATGCCGGAAATACTGCTAATTAAAACAACTGCTACAATTACTTGCTTGCGAGTTTTGAGCAGAGTTGCGGTTGCTGCTGCTGCGATCGCCAGTAAGCTTAAAAAGGGAAAGCCGTATCTGAGATTAAAACCGAGTAAAGGACTGAGTTGACCGATCGCCTCTCCGGCAGTCCCGGAGGTGTAAGGTGTAATGACGTACAGAATTCCGGTGCTGGCGAGAACTACGGTTAAAATGATATTGTTTTGATTGATTATTCTGGTTTTACCTTGGATCGCAGCCAGAGGTGCTGCTAATACCTGAAGTGCGATCGCCAGAAATGGCAGTTGCAATCTAATGAGGACTTGCAAGCCGAACATTTGCCAGTGGGAAATATTACTGGGATTAAATTGAGCGGCTAAAGTGCTTTGCCAAATCTTCAAAAGTGGCGAAGCTGAAGGCGCAGGTATGGTAGGTGTTGGCTGCTGTACGGGAGGTTTTGGTGACGCTACCGGAGGTTTTGGCCCAGGTACCGGAGGTTTTGGAGACGCTACCGGAGGTTTTGGGGATGCTACTGGAGGTTTTGGGGATGCTACTGGAGACGGTGGGGCAACAGGCTGTAAGGGAATGTTAATCTCGCGGGAATCACCAACAGGATAATTGATATGCAGCAAGTTTCTCGCATACCAAAAACCTCCTAAAAACAAGCAGCAAAGTATGCCGCACACCAAGACTGGTTTGATGTGGCGAATTCTAAAATTAGTTCGTGTAGAATTTTTATTAACGATGAATCTTTTAATTTCTAATATTGCTAATCCTCCTAAAAGTGAGGCTGCATAGACTAGGGCAGTGATTTTAATTCCGGCTATCATTCCTACAGATGCCAAAAATAGGGATAGCTCGGATTGCGATCGGCTGCTGTGATAGGATAAACCTAAATATAAAGCAACTGTAAATATCGCAGCTAGCGGTAAGTCTGGGTGAATGGTGTTAACTTGGTTGAGCATCATCGGTACTGTCAATACTAAAGATGCTGCTGCCATGCCATAAAATCTCGTTGCTCCAAATTTTATACTCAATAGATAGACTGCAATTCCTTCAAGTACCCAGGCAATTAGCATGGGAAAAGCTGTGAGAAAATCTTCTTTGAAGGGGAGTACGCACAAAGCAGACAAGACGTGCCAATTGTAGGGATATACTCGGGCTTGCTCGTGTTCAAAAATCCAATTTCCGGCGGCATCTAAGAATGTAAATGAGTGGGTTTGATACCATCTGGCAATTACAGGTAGGTGAAACCACAATGAGTCATAATTTGTTGTGGGTTTAGTTGCTAGGGTTTCCCACAACACAAATCCTGCAAATGCGGTGGCACCAATGATTAGGAGTTCGGATGGGATCAGAGGTTGCTTGAGTTGGGGAATCTGCCACTGCGAGAAGCTAAAAGATTTCTGGTTTTTGGCATAAATCAGAATTAAGCCGATCGCACAAATCAGCATTTCTGCTATAATGACCGCAGCAAGATTTAGGCGATCGGCACTTCCTAAAATCAAACCTATACAAATTTGTGCAAGACTCCATCCCGTCAAAAGTACGAGGAGAAAATGAGGAAATGAATAGTTACTGTTTTCCTTGTGATTCTCGAAGGCCAGAGACAAGCTTAGGGGAATCGGCCCGACTATAATAATCAGAAATAAAATTAATTCCCACAAATACTGCGCTATTAGCATAAGCTACTATTTACCAATTTTTATGGGAGGCTCTTGCTGATTGTTTGTAGTGAGGACTTTAGTCCTTCTATGGATGCGGACTAAAGTCCTCACTACGAACCTATTTGATTGTTTGTAGTGTGTACTTTGAGTGCTTATAAAACAATACGCTTGGGTTAAGGCTGATCCACCCTAACCCCCCTAAAAAAGGGGGGGGACAAGAACTCGATCAAAGTCCCCCTTCTTAAGGGGGATTTAGGGGGATCTCCGGGCAAGAAACAGTGTTAACTCAAGCGTATTGCCTGATAAAAAACCTATCTGCTAGCTTGCTTCTGAATTTTGGGTTTGGAGGCTTCTTTATCCTTGGATGCAGAAGTGTCAGTTTTTAACAATTCTGGGAATGGCGGCTGGAGGTTGTGAACTTCGATGTCCATTCCCAGCGGCAGAGGTGGAAGCTGGGGCAGATCGTTTTCCAAATCCTTGAGTGCACTAGCGCTTTGTGTTTCCACAAATTTTGGCATTTGGGGTATTTTGGCGGTTTCCAAAGTGCCGATCATTTTTGCTACAGCGAATTCTAGCTGAGCACCGGGGTCGATCGCCACCCAACCCTGAGCAGTCATTTGCCGAACCTCGAAGTGGAGGTGAGGCCCTGTAGACATTCCTGTACTGCCGACACGCCCGATCGTATCACCCTGTTTCACCCACTCTCCTGGTTTGACAAACAGTTCTGAAAGGTGTCCGTAGAGAGTTTCCTGAGACTGTTTGCTGTGGTTGAGAACCACCGTCAAACCGTAGCCGCCCAACCAATCGGCGATCGCCACTTGACCCGCATAAGCGGCCAGTACGGGCGTTCCCATCGGGGCTCCCAAGTCCGTTCCGGTGTGAAACCTACCGTAGCCCATAACCGGATGAGTCCGCCACCCAAAGGGTGAAGTAATTTCCGCAGCAATCGATAGCGGAAACAGCAGGCTGGTGTTGCCATTTCCAGGCCGGCCCAAGGGACGCGGCGTGAGATTGTAGTAAGCAAAACCTGTATTGCTGCCGCTGCTGACACTAATCGCGCCGACTTGCACTGGCCCTAGTCCCATGCTGGGTTCGGGTGGGCCAGCGGCGTAGGCTGCCGTGTTAATCGAGTATCCAGCATCTGCTGAGTATCCGGGGTTAGCTGGGTATCCGCTGTCTGCTGAGTAGCCCGGAGGTGTGTAAGCAGATTCCGACTGGTTGCCCTGTCCCCAAAGCTGGTTGCCTACTTGTTGAGCGGCCTGACCTACTTTACTGATAGGATTTCCGCTATTATTTCCGGCGACAGTTCCCCGAACATTGCCCGGAAGGTTCGGAACAGTCCCGGGGCTTTGTGGCAGATTTCGAGAAGGAGGGGTGGCAATATAAGGGCCAATTGTGCTGGGAGTTTGCGGGTTGTAGTTGGGCCCTCCGGCGATCGGCCTTTCTGGGCTGTAACTGGGAGGGGCTGCTTCTGCTGTCACGGGTTCGGGAACAGCGGCAGGCCCGCACAAACCGCCAACTCCTTGTCCTGCTGACACGGAACCTTCGCAGCCTGTCGATCTTTCTGCA
Source organism: Microcoleus sp. PH2017_35_SFW_U_B (assembly GCF_020737865.1). Classification (NCBI taxonomy): domain Bacteria; kingdom Bacillati; phylum Cyanobacteriota; class Cyanophyceae; order Oscillatoriales; family Microcoleaceae; genus Microcoleus; species Microcoleus sp. PH2017_35_SFW_U_B. The sequence continues at coordinate 30,827 of NZ_JAEQDE010000079.1, read as the reverse complement.
AACTCGATCGTTGTAGGCGCTTCGTATTGGCTGGTAGCGCCAACACTGTAGTCTGTTTGGTCGGTGGCAGCGCGGGCTTCTGGGTTAACTGGTGCTTCAAAAGGAGGTTCCTGGGCCGTCGCTTCTGGCAAGGGAATCAGTGCGGGTTCCGGTAGATAATATTGGGCCGGAGGTTGTTCGGTGACGTAATCTGGCGATGGGGCCCGAACTTCTGCCTGGGGTTCGGGATCTGGTTCTCGCTGCACTTGGGCTTCGGGTTCCGGGGGCGCCAGAGGTGCTTCAAATAGTGGCTGAAGTTCTGCTGCGCCGGGGACGGCTTGTTCTGCTGGCGGAGTTTCAGTTTGGGCCCAAACTATGCCTTTGCTCAGCAGTCCCAGACTGGCAAGGCAACCTAGTCCCACCAGCATTGAGCGTTCGGACAAAAGGCGCGATCGAGTCCGGGCGCCTGTGGGGTGATTTTTTTGCTGTTTGGTGTTCAACTGGGCTGTTATTTGCTTGTCTGGAACTGGTTTCACGATTTTTTTTTCCCAACTCAACAGGGGGGCGCAAGAAGATTAGTCGATTTTAGATTTTAGATTTTAGATTTTAGATTTACTCGCAGCTTTGAATTCTGGGAGGAGGAATCTTAGTCTAAAGTTTTGGGCTGCTGGCGACAGGAGTCGGAAAGCAAGTATCTGTTTTTTGGCAGGGTCTGGATCGAAGTGTATGGCAATCCTTATCTTTATACAGACTTAACTGATTTTACCAGAAGTAATTGGTTGAAAGCCGGAACCCTGCTCGGGAGAAATGAAAATCAGACTATTCATTACTCCAATCCTCTTTCTTCTAGGTAGAGGTCGCTCTCAAACTGTCAACTGTCAACTGTCAACTGTCAACTATTGAACGGGCTTAAGGCAATTTTTTTTCGCGTCGAACAGCTCGAATGCTGTGTCGATTCGCGATCGATACCCTGGTTTTTCCGATCCCAATCATTGCACTGCCAACTAGCCTGTGACGGCCACATTGATAATAGCGCTTTGGCGTTCGTGTCTGTGAATTAAGCTCCCCCATCTCCCCATCTCCCCATCTCCCCATCTCCCCATCTCCCCATCTCCCCATCTCCCCATCTCCCCATCTCCCCATCTCCCCCAATTTTTGCCGATCGCCCATTTAAACTAAGTAGCAAAATTGTTAATTGTCTAAAATACAAAGGAAATGACTCACTTGGGGAAGGATAAGTTTCATGGCTTTAGCTGGCGATCGCTTGACAAATTTTCCTGACTCTGAACGTACCGGACAACCTGACGGTATTAGCTGGCAGTGGCAGCAGAGTGCCGAAGGCTTGCCCTATCTGACTTGCAGCTTGCTCGATCGATGGTCTCACGGCTTTTTTACTCGCGATTTCTCGCCGCGCGGCCCGATCGATCTCACGGAAGTTTTAGCACCAGGATCTCCCGTTTACCGTCTCCAACAGGTACACGGCAATGTCGTACTCAAAACCGATCTATTGCCCCCAGTTGTGGCTCTAGACCCGGAAACAGCTACCCCCACCTATGCCCAGGCCGATGGCTTGGTAGCATCGCGAGATTTTGAGGCGCTGTGGGTTTGCTCGGCTGACTGCGTACCGGCGCTAATTGCTGATAGCGGCACGGGACTCGCGGCCGCCGTTCACGCTGGTTGGCGCGGGACTGCTGCTAAGATATTACCAGAGGCGATCGCTCAACTTGTGGCACAAGGCAGTCAATTAGAAAATCTGAAGATTGCTCTCGGGCCGGCGATCGGTGGAGAGGTTTACCAGGTATCTGTGGAAGTGGCAGCCCAATTGGGAGCCACGATTACTCCTCAGAATGCAGTTGGTGCAACAGCCGACGGCATTCTGGAATTTTTACACCAACTACCCGAATCACCTGTGTTGACCGATCCAGAACCGGGAAAGGTACGGTTGGATGTTCGCCTCTGCAATGCTCTGCAATTGCAGCAGTTGGGAATTAATTCTTCTCAAGTGGCGATCGCTCCTTTCTGTACTTATTCTGACTCGGCTCGCTTTTTTTCCTACCGCCGCGATCGACTAAAAAAAATCCAGTGGTCGGGAATTGTCAGCACATCTAACACAAGTTCCTGCTAAAAGCATTCGGCACAAGGTAAAATTTAAGATTGCCGGCTTAAAAAATCACAATCTAAATAACAATCTTTGGATTGACAAATTTTTATTTCGGAATGCCGAATGCCTTCTACCTTCTAGCCTCGTTTCGTTGCAGCCCTCTCAGGTCTCAAGACGCTGAGTTTTCCGCATACCAAAAAGTTTTGTCAGGAACTCAGGGAGTCAACGCCACGCTCGCTTGTAAGAAATTGCAAGCTGTTCTGACCAGACGGGCTCTGTCATCTGCAATTAAACAGTTTTAAAGTCACGCTTTACAGTGTTGCAGGTCTAACAAGCCTTTATAACCAGGTCTGCACGAACATTACCCCGTAAGGGAGGCTCCAAAAGAGCAAACATTATGCGTACAGGGTTGTAAAATTTGAGATGGTAATTGTCCCATCGAAAGTACATTACAAAAGTACACCAAGTCGAGCAACTCCAAGGCGGTAATGGATAAAGAAAGATTTAAGGCGATTGAAATCGCCGAGCCGTTTCCCTCTCAGGACTAAAGTCGCTGAGTTTCCCACTTACCGAGTGTTTTTATGAGTGAGCAAACTCCCTATCAACTGCTTGAAGTCGATGAAGATGCTTCCTTTGATGAAGTGCAAGAGGCCCGCACCCGTCTAGCCGAGCAGCACAGCGGCGACAAGAAACGTTTGGAATCGATCGAAGTTGCTTACGACGCGATCCTCATGGATCGCCTCCGCCAGCGACAGGAAGGGAAAATAAAAGTACCCGAACGCATCCGCTTTCCCGAACGAGTGGCTCCCCCACCCGCCAGCTTTACTCCATCTGCTCCGTCCGGCAGCCCAGCTTGGTTGCAGCGCCTGATCGATACTCCTAGTCGAGCCGATATTTTGTGGCCGGCTGGAGTTTATGTGGGATTGGGCGGACTGAGTATTTATCCAGCGGCTAACGATTCTTTACTACAGTTGACTCTGGCTCTTGGGGTCGGCTCTTGTCTTTATTTTCTTAATCGCAAGGAACAAAAATTTGGTCGGGCTGTGCTGCTGACTGTGGCTGGCTTGGTTATAGGCTTGGTGCTGGGAGGTCTTATGGGCCCTTTGCTCAGTACGGCATTTATCACAACAGAGAAATTTATCGCTTTGTTTACGTTTTTAATTCTTTGGCTGGTCAGCAGTTTTCTGCGATAGTCGGTTGTCAGTTGACAGTTGACAATTGGCAGTTGACAGTTGGCAGTTGTTAATTATTGTTATTGGTTAATTGTTATTGGTTGGTTCGTAGCTCTTAGGTGTTAGTAGTTAGTTGATTGTTACCAATTACCAATTACCAATTACCAATTACCAATTACCAATTACCAATTACCAATTACCAATTACCAATTACTAATTAACAATAACTAATGACTATTGACTGTTGACTAATGATTGATAACTGTTGACAACTGACAACTGACTAATAACTATCCTAAAATAATCTCAACAGCTTCGCTCAAATTGTTAGCAATTAAATCCGGTTGGTGCATTTCTAGTTGGGTGCGATCGCGAATGCCGCACAAAACACCAATTACCTTGACACCGTGAGTTTTTGCTGCTATAATATCCGCCTCCGTATCCCCCACCATCCAAAGCTCAGAAGCAGGCGGCAGTTCAGCGAGAGCTTTTGCCATCAGCAGGGGCTTATCTTTGACATCCCCGGTTTTGACGTAATCGTTGGGGAGGCAATAGCGACGGTTTTCTGGGAAAAAATGCCCTAAATTGCAGCGGTTGAAAGCCTCGTCTAGTTCCCTGACGCGACGCATAGTCATCACCGCCAAGTCTATTCCAGCGCGCTGCACCTTTTCCAGGGTTTCCACGGCTCCAGGGGCTGGTTTATCGTAAATCAGGAACGGCAGCGTGTGGACAGTTTGACGCCGTTTCTGGGCAAATTCGAGGGCTTGGGCTGCGTCTAATCCTGAGAGAATGCCGATTTCGGTTTCGGGAACCCGCGCCCGCTTCATGTCCCAAAACTCGGCTTTTGGGAGTTCGTGCACTGTTTGGCCCTCACGCTGAGTCTCGGCCAGACACTGCTGGTAAACTCCGTAATAGCGATCGGACACGTCCATAATCGGGCCGTCAAAGTCGGTGATAAGTCTCAGCATTGAGCAGAGTATTTTGAAAATTTTATACAAATTGTTAGAGATTATATCACTTTAATGTCACAGATCCTTTACAAAACTTGACACAAATACCCAGGGGAGGTAGTGTCTATAGGAATGGTGCTAATTAAAGGCAATAGTTTAATTCAACTGTGCCAATCATCAACTGTAGCGGTTGTAACAAATATTATCAGGGAGCATCTCAGTTTTGATTTTGTAGTGCTGTCCCCGCTCGCTTGCTGTTAAAACAAAGCGAGCTCTTAAGCTCTCACTACAACAAAAAAAAGCTTTTTGCCAAAATGAGATGCTCCCTATTATCAGGGAATCTACAATTTAAAATTTGCTGTACAAATACGGCCAACCGCTAGGTATTGTTAATAAATCCAAACCTCAATAGAGGCTGATTTTGACTGCGCTTGCTCACAAAAAAGTTGGTCTAAGTAATAATTTTAAATAAAAAAAAGCTTGGAGAATCCCAAATTTATTGTGTCGATAAATTAGCCAGCGAGAATAGTTGCTGGCATCCAGCAGAATCAAAATTTCTATGAGAAATAGCAAGCACCAAAACAACAACTAATTTTATCTGCTAACCCTAGAGTCTGATGGTTTATAATAACGAGATGCTTCCCAAATTAAGTTTACAGATTAGCTCCCAAAACATTAACAATCTGCTTGACAAATTGTTATCCTTGCGTCGCATTGAATACCTTGCAGTCGATCGGGAACTGAAGATTCAAGAAACATCCTTGAACGTACAAGATTTTGCCCAAATTCCTGATGAATTGGAACAAGGCAAAGATGTGCGCGATAGTTTTCCCGAACTGATCGGAATTGAAGAACTGCTAGACGATATTCTAGAACAACGACAGCCAAGTTTCCAATTAAAATCTGTTACCAGAGTTTTAAATGATGGCTCTTATTTTTATCTAGATTTGTATATTTTTGGTCAGAAAGAGCAGCTCAATCCTGAGAGATTAATTATTTTCTGCGAAGATGTAACAGACACTGCTGCTCTTCAGCAAAGTATGGTTCAAGCAGCCAACGAAAACAGTATTAAAGTCGATTACTTGGCTAACGCTCGCGACTATATTGATAAAATTCTTAACTCCATAAATGATATTTTATTGGTGACAACGCAAGCGGGAGAAATCAAAAAGGTCAATCAATCCACCCAACTATTGTTTGGATATACCGAATCACAATTAATCGGTCAACCAATCTCGATGATTACGGCGGACGAGGAATTATTGCGTCAAGTCAGTCAGCTACCTCTTGAACTAAAAAATGAATCTTGGCATCAAGTAAAAGTAGCTTGTACAACTAAAAAAGGTTCAAAGCTGACAGTTGCATTTTCCTGCTCTACTATTGAGACAAGTATAGAAAGCAAGCACTCAGACAACAAAACTATACAAGATTTTGTCTATGTGGGCAGAGATATCACCGAGCAACAACGGACAAAAAAGCGTCAAGCAGCACAATATGCAGTAGCTCGCATCATGTCAGAATCTGGTTCTTTAGAGAGCGCCACTCCGAAAATTATGCAAGCTATTTGTGAAAGTTTGGGGTGGGATATCGGTGAACTTTGGACGCCTGTGGATGAAAAACATACTAAGTTTGATGCCGAAGATACGCACGATCGAATACCATTTTTGTTTGCTGCACCAGATAGTAACGTTGAAGATATTCTCCCTTTTTTGCTTCGAGTGGGAGTTTGGCGGCGGGGAAGTGAAGTTGGGGAGTTTGTGGAAAATTGCCAGCAGATTACCCTAGAGCCTGGTACGGGTTTACCGGGAATAGTGTGGAACACCGGTTATCCGCAATGGATTACGGATCTTCTTAAGGATGGCAATTTTATGCGATCGCACTTAGCTGCTAAAGCAGGATTGCGATCGGCCTTCGGTTTCCCAATTCGTGCTAGCGGTCAAGTTGTAGGGGTAATGACTTTTTTCTGCCGGGAAAAACAGCCGTCGGATGAAGACTTACTGCAAATGATGGCGGCAATAGGTTCCCAATTAGGACAGTTTGTCAAGCGCAAATATGCGGAGCAAGAATTGCAAGAAGCTGAAGCTTCCATCCGGTTTTTGTACGAGCAAGAAAAACAGCAAAGTGAAAAATTGGCTCAGCAAAATGTAGCATTAGAACAGGCTAAATTAGAATTAGAATCTGCTAATCAGGCATTGCACAGACTCGCATCTGTGGACGGCTTGACTCAGATTGCTAACCGTCGCTGTTTTGACAAAACATTGCAATCAGAATGGCAGCGGATGACTAGAGAGAAACAGCCAGTGTCTTTAATTTTGATCGATTTAGATTTTTTTAAGCTTTACAACGATCGCTACGGGCATCAAGGAGGCGATGAATGTCTCAAAAAAGTTGCTGAAATTTTAGACAGAAACGCTCACCGGGGAGGTGATTTAGCGGCTCGCTACGGTGGGGAAGAATTTGCAGTAATTTTGTCCGGGACTGATGCTAAGGGAGCAATGCGGGTAGCTGAATCAATTCGCAGCGATTTGAATGCTATGGCAATTCCCCACGAAGCTTCAAAGGTAAGTGAGTCTGTGACGGCGAGTATGGGCGCAGCTAGTGCTGTGCCCGCTGCTGAACAATCTTTGGAGTGGTTGATTGGGGAGGCCGATCGCGCGCTGTATCGAGCTAAACTAGAAGGGCGCGATCGGATTGTTTGCGTAGATTCTCAAATACGATGCCAGGGCGAGAAAGGAGTTTTTTCTGATGATTGTGAGAGAAGCTAAAATCGCTGATGCACCTGCAATTGCACAGGTTAATCTCGACACTTGGCGGACAGCTTACCGAAACATCATACCGGCAGATTACCTCGCCAAGCTGTCCTATGAAAAACGAGAAAACAATTGGCAAGAAATCCTGTCAAACGTCAAAAATACTGGCGATTATGTCTGCGTTGCTGAAAATAACTCGGGACAAGTTGTAGGTTTTGCTGCCGGCGGTTGCGAGCGCACGGGCAAATATGTTTATCGAGGAGAATTATTTGCCATCTATATTTTGGAGGAATATCAGCGTCAAGGAATTGGGCGACAACTCGTGCGATCGGTTGCCACAAAATTGGCAGAATTAAGTTTGAACTCGATGCTGGCTTGGGTACTGGGAGACAATTCTGCTTGCAGGTTTTATGAATTTTTAGGAGGCAAAAAAGTGGAGGAACAACAGACAAGTAGAGCTGGAGTTTTAGTCAAAGAAATTGCTTACGGGTGGACGGATATTGCACTGCTGCTCGACAAGGCTGCATGAACTCAAAAGTGGAAGTTTTATCAATCATCGATCAAGCTTCCCCGCTTCATTTGTTCCCGTTCAATTGCCTCAAACAAAGCTCTAAAATTACCCGCCCCAAAACCTCCAGCTTGCACCAGTTTGTCATTAACTAAAGTAACTCGACGCTCAATAATCTCGAAAAAGAAAGTCGGTTCGGCAAAAATTGGCTGGGTAAAGATTTGCAGCAGCATCGCAGCGGGAGTATCTTCTTGCCAATCTGCCAAAACTTCGGAAGCTGCAATTGCTTGCCAATCTGCGGGCAAATAGTTTTGCCGCCGCCGCAATTGCGAGTAATATGTTGGAGGAACTGGCAAAAAAGGCAAACCGCGCGATCGCAAATCGGCAACAACCTGCACAATGCGATCCGTTTGCAAAGCCATGTGCTGAATTCCCGGCCCTCGATTTGCACTCAAAAACTCTTGAATTTGAGAATTAGATGATGCCGGTTCATTAATCGGGAATTGCACCCCACCTTCAGCGTGTACCATAACTTGGCTTCGCAAAGCAGACTTCTCAGTCTGAATATCAAAATTTTGCTGCGGCTCAAAACCTAATATTTTTTGATACCAACTAACCGCACTTGACAAATCGCCAGATTCAACATTTAACACTACATGATCGATCAGAGTCAACAGTGGCGGCCCAGAAGAAGCACGCAGCAGTGAATTCTCGCCAATTCGCTCAACAAGCGTGTGGCTTAAATCTCCCCAGCCAGAGATTTGTGCGAGTTTAAAACCGCCTCCTGCCTTTAGATCTTCTTGAATCGGTTTCAGGATTTTAGCACCTGCCACCTGCGCTCTAGCGATCGCTAATTCGATATTTTTAACCCGAAAGCCCACATCGGCAATCCCCGGAGGATGAAACTCCAACCAAGTAGCAGCGGGACTAGCGGGTGTCAGAGGCGAAGATAAAACAAAACATATATTGCCGCTGCTGACAACCTCAGTGCGAGTGTCGCTGTTGGCATAACCTGCTATTGATTGAAAGCCTAAGTGGCTGACAAACCAGTCGCGGGATACTCGAGCATTTTCAACGTAAAACTGAATGCGGTCAAACTCCATAATCAATAATTGAAAATGGAACGTGAAAAGTTGAAAATCGGCTGATTTTCACGGTTAAATGGCAAGGGAGAGACTGAGAAATGGAGATTTTTCATTGTTTTTTTGTCTAATCGCTTAATAATAACCCAAAAATTGAATATCTTAGCTCCCTCTGAAGGCAGAAATACATCGGCACTTAAAAGAAAGACGGTGTTTGGGATGACTTTGACAGTTGACAGTTGACAGTTGACAGTTGACAGTACGAGCGATCGCTTGCGATATTGTAGGGTGCGTCAGCGATTAGTCTAATTTTCAGGTGGGGAACCAGAAGTGACTGACGCACCCTACTACTTCATTCAGTTGACAGTTGACAGTTGACAGTTGACCTGGGACAGCCAGAGGGCAACCTCTACATGAAAGTCTGAAGATTGGAGTAATGAATCCTCTAATTTTAATTTTTACGCCAAACCCAGAGGCTTTCAACCAATTATTTCTGGTAAATCGTCTGTGGGATACTAGAAGGAATCAGCCATGAGATTTACTCCACAGATAAATCTCGAAGATTGAACTTTTTTCTAAAATCTGGGAAGTATCGAGTTGGGTAAATCAGTGCTATGAAAGCACCATACAAACTCATTTTTTGCGTGTGGAACACCAAACAAATTACTAAAAGAACAAATGACTTTCTGGCTGAATATTAATTTCTAGTGGCACAGCTTGCGGGTCAGAAGCAAGAGCAAACATAATTGCATTGGCAGCGGTTTCGGTACTCAGCATTTTTGACCTATCTACCTTCAAACTCACATTATCCCAAAACGGAGAATCCACCCCACCAAAATAGAATAGCGTAAACTTAATGCCGTAGCGTCGCAGCTCATCTGCCATGCACTTGCTAAAACCAACTACCCCAAACTTTGAAGCACAATAGGCCGTTCCCATCGCCATCGAATGCTTGCCCAAAATCCCGATGACATTGCAGATGTGACCGGATTTGCGGTCTTTCATCACATTTGCGGCTGCTTGAGATGTGTAAAAACTGCCTTTCAAGTTCAAGTCAAGCATCGCATCTAAATCAGCGGGTTCTAACTTGTTCCACTGCTTGAGAATTCCCGCACCGGCAGCGTTTACGAGGGCATCAATTTGCCCGAAATGCCCCGCAGCTTTCTGCATCAGCGTCTCGACTTGCGACAAATCGGTGATATCTGTCGGTACACACAGTACCTCTGTTGTCGAAATTTCGCTGGCTAAAGCGTCTAATTTGGTGCTGTCTCTGGCGGCGAGCACTAGCGTCGCACCCGCGTCGGCGAGTTTTCGGGCTACTGCTGAACCGATGCCGCCAGTCGCACCCACCACAACTACAACTTTGTCCTGCATATCCCTTTACATTTCTTTACGTCCAGATTGTATGATAACTCAAGTTATGGGAATTGGGCGAAGCGAAGCGGAGGGATGGGGAATGGGGCATGGGGCATGGGGCATGGGGAATTGGGAATTGGGAATTGGGAATTGGGAATGGGGAATTGGGAATGGGGAATTGGGAATTGGCAATTGGGAATTGGCAATTGGCAATTGGCAATTGGCAATTGGGCATGGAAAACAAATAACCAATAACCAATAACCAATAACCAATAACCAATAATTAATTTAGGGAAACTTGCCAACCTTTTTCGGTTTTTTTTAATTCGAGAGAAGTGCAGGATTGTAAAAATTTAGGAAACTTTCTACCGAGATTAAACTCTTTAATTATTTGGGTGATTTGTTTGCCGTATTGTTTGTGAAATTCGCTGCCAACATTTGAGAGAAATACAGAATTGTGAGGAGAGTTGTCGGTTAAGTCGCCAACTATTTTGACCAGAGCTTTTTCCAAATCTTCTAAGGAATTGATATCTGTCAAACTTGCTGATGCTGCTTGGTTGTGATTGAGATTTTCTTTGTTGAGTATTGGGGGTGGGGGCGATAATTTAACTTCAAAAAGAGTGACATAAGTTTGAGATGCTTCTGAGGGTTTGTGGAGAACGAAATCTGTGGGATATTTGAGAAATATATCCCTAGTTTTAGTACCTAAGGAATGATTGGCAACAACTTGATTGAGGACTAAGCCGTAATTTTCCCGATACAAAGCTGAAAGTGTAGAAATTTTTATCCACTGAGATGAGGTACGTTGTTGCTCTTTTTTAATTAATTCTTTTAGCTGAATAACTAATTGTTCTACAGGTGTAATTTCCGGTACTGTTACGAGGGAATAGGTTTCCATTTGTCCGGTTTTGCTGTTTAAAATTATGATTTTATCTATTTGCTTGCGGACTTGAAAGACGGTTAGTCCGTGGGCTTGCAGTGTGTTGCTGAGGTGGGTGAGGGCGCGATCGGACGAACAGACAAAAATCTCCTTGGCTGTGGGATAATGTACGAAAATTGAGGCGCCTACTGTTGCCATTTTCAAGTCGGCGCTGTCTTTGCCGGGGGGAACGTGAATCAGTTGATAGCCGCGCTGGTGAAATTCGGCATCTTTTTTGCCCATGCTGCGCCAGTTGGCAAAGGCTACTTTGATTTGGATGGGATAGTGAGAAATTCCTTCGAGGAATTTTTCGGTTTCGATGTTGAGTTGCAAGTTTTCGACATCTAGCAGCAAGATAGCAATGCCGACAGGAAGCGAATTTGTTTGGTGGGCGGTGGGAGTTGGAGGTTTTGCTGAAACTGAGTTTTGTGATTGGGCTGGTGGTGTTTGGGGTACGGCTAGCTGCTGAATTTTGGCAAATAATTTGCTGAATTGAGGTGAATTGATGAATTCGGGAACCAGCAGAATTTGGAGATATTTTTTTGCCGTCAGCAGCAGCAAATCTGTATCGCTGGCTACTTTAAAATTTTTTGTTAATTTTCCAATCAAAACTGACTGAAAAGCAGGTTTGGCCCAGGGGGTTTTCCTGTATTTTTCAGCTATCCATTCGGGATGCTTTTCCTGGATGGATATTAGTGTTTGAGCGATATAACGACTGATGGCGCTGACTGCGACTGATTCTTGAGTCGCCAGCAAGGGAGTTCGATCGGGCATGGCCCTCTACAATGCGGGATGGTGTCTCAATCTATCATAGTGTTAGTTTCTCGCTAGGAGCCGGACGATCGCCCGCCAAATTAAACCGGCGATAATTAAACCCAAGCCTGTCAACCAAATTTGCCTCTCCACCCAGAAAGCTAGAAACAGACATGAAGCCAAGCCCACCCAAGCCAACCATTGCGGGTAAAGCCTTTCGGCGGGGGACAGTTGTAGCGCGGCTGCGTTGGTGATAGCGTAGTAGATCAAAACGCTAAAGGCACTGAACGACCAAGTGGTTTTGACATCGCCGATGAGGATTAAAAGTGCGATCGTAATTTCGACAACCACGACAGCCACATAGGGAGTTGTCCCCGCAGGATTGAGACGCGCCAGGACTCTCGGCATATCCAACCGTCGCCCCATCGCCAGCCACACGCGCGACAAGCCTAAAATTAAGTTCAACAAGACTCCTAGCATGGCAGTAATGGCGCCGACGGCTAGCAGTTGGGAAACTCCGGGAATTGGAAAACTGCGGGCGATGACTTCCAAGGGTGCAGCAGTGGTTGCTGCTTGCAGGGACAATTTATCGGCTCCCCCCGCACCTGCAACAACTACCGCTACCGCCACGTAAAGCACCATTGTCAGCACTAAACTGAAAATTATGGCTTTGGGAATGGTTTTGCTCGGTTCCCGCACTTCCTCGCCCATGGTGGCGATGCGACCGTAACCGGTGTAGGCGACAAACATCAGGGCCGTGGCGTGGAGGATGGAGCCGATCGCGCTATCGTTCTGTAGCGTCGGCATTTCCCACCTGACCTCTGGCAAACCCGCAGCAATAAAGACAGTCAGAGATAAAAGTGTAACTGAGACTATGGCAGTATTCGCGATATTCGATCGCCTGATGCCGGTCAAGACAATTAAAGTTAGGGCGGCCAGGGCAATTAATGCCGTTAGGATGAGATAAGTGCGATCGGCTACACCAAGTGCACTTAAAAAATACCCCGCAAAACCCAAAGCAGCAGTAGCAGCCGAAGCCGTTTTAGCTACAAGAAACATCCAGCCGGCAGTAAAACCCAGCCAAGGATTGAGATATTTGTAACCATATTCATAAGTACCGCCGCTAACAGGATGATTCGCCGCCAACTGAGCGCTGTTAAGACCATTGCAAACAGCAACTAAAGCAGCAACAGTCACAGCCCAAATCACTCCCGGCCCCGCAATTTCCGTAGCTATCCCGATACTCACAAATACTCCCGTGCCCACAATCGAGCCGAGGCCCATGAGAGTTGCACCGAAAACACCTAATTCTCGCTTTAACAGAGAGGGAGACATAATTACACTAGGGTTAGTTTAATACAAATATGTGCCTGGAGACACCATCATGCTTATTGTTCAGGACTTTCCTGCGGGGTTCGGAAACCGAGTTTCTTTCTGGATAGCTCGTTACCAAACTTAATAGTTATCTGTAAGCCTTGCGAACAATTTGGGTGGCTGCAAAACTTTTAAACGTCCTAATTCTTGGTATAAAATAGCTCATCATTCCAGCATTGTCGTGGTGATTTTACTTGGGAATCATGTAGGAAATCACCGTTGATCGCTTGTGGTGAACAAGATATTTTGTACTTAGCGTTTAGGATATGTAAAGATGTCCGACATCATAGTAACGGTTAACAGAATCATAATTTATGAAACTGACGGATTTTTTTGAACGGACTTACGTGGTGAATTTGCCAGAGCGCCAGGATCGCCGCCGTGACATTACCAAGGAACTTGCCAATGTGGGGATTTCCTTGGCAACTAATAGTGTTGAGATTTTCCCAGCGAGTCGTCCAGAGACGGCGGGTGAATTCCCTAGTATCGGAGCGTGGGGCTGCTTCCTGAGCCACTTGAGCATTTTGAAACACGCCAGACAGCAAAACTTGTCCAACGTTTTGGTCATGGAAGATGATTTAGCAATTTCTCCAACCCTAATCGCTCAGCAATCGGCGTTAATCGAACAACTGCAAGGGCAGGATTGGGGGATGGTCTACTTGGGGCATTATTTGACGGATAGTAATTTACCCAAGGTAGATCCGAATGGGCGATCGTCCGAAGCAGCAGTGCTGTTAAAACCATACACTCGGGCGATTCAAACCACCCATTTCTATGGTGTAAACGGACAAATTCTCGATCGGCTGATAGCTTTTCTAGAACAAGTGCAACAGCGTCCCAGCGGACATCCCGATGGCGGGCCCATGCACGTAGACGGCGCCTATTCGACCTTCCGTGCCCAAAACCCAGATATCACGACGCTGATTGCAGAACCAAATTTAGGCTGGCAACGCAGTTCTCGCAGCGACATCAATGCGAGTGCCTGGTATGACTACGTACCCTTAGTCCGCGATGTGGCAAATGCCGCCCGTGGCGCTAAGGTTTGGTTGTCCAACAAGTAAATGGAGGTTTGAAAATCTAATTAAATTGCTCGACCAAGCTGGCCATTGGTTACTGTTGTCTTGGAGTAGCGAGGAGAAGTGAGAGCTTCAATAACATCAATTGTAGCTATTTACAGCTAGTTGAATATCCGCACAAGTACCGAGAAACCTGTTGTTTTTCGGGAGTGCTTCCAGAATAGGGGTATACTGCATCTCACTTTTGCAAAAAGTATTTTTTCTTTTAGTGTGAGTTCGCAAATGCTTGCCAGATAATAAAAGCAAGCGAAAAATTGCGAACTCGCACTATAAAATGCAAAACGGAAGCATCTCAGTTTTGCATTTATTATAGTGCTGTCCCCGCTCGCGTATTTTACACTACGCGAGCGGGGACAGCACTATAATAAAAAATGCTTTTTACAAAAATGAGATGCTCCCATCCAAAACAGAGATGCTCCAATTTAAGTATCAACCGAAGCGACCTTGAATGTAATCCCTCGTACTAGAATTACTGGCAGAAGTGAAAATCCGGCTTGTCGGCCCAAATTCCACCAAGCGGCCGATGCGACTTTCATCAGTATTAAAGAAAGCCGTATAATCAGAAACCCGAGCCGCCTGCTGCATATTGTGCGTTACAATCACCACAGTTAACTGTTCCCGCAGAGTTTGAAACAACTCCTCAATCTTCATAGTAGAAATCGGATCGAGAGCAGAACAAGGCTCATCCATCAGTAAAATTTTCGGTTTAACAGCCAAAGCGCGAGCAATACAAAGTCGCTGTTGCTGTCCGCCCGAAATTCCCTGAGCCGACTTCTTCAAATTATCTTTCACCTCATCCCAAAGCGCCGCACTTTTCAGGGCAGATTCCACAATTTCGTCTAACTCTGCTTTGCTTTTTCGACCAAAAATGCGGACTCCGTAAGCAATGTTATCGTAAATGCTCAGCGGAAAAGGATTCGGTCTTTGAAACACCATGCCAATTTGGCGGCGCAAACTATTAATATTTACCTTAGGACTGTAAATATCCTGTCCAAAAAACTCAACCCTGCCTTTGATTTGAACTTTTCCCTCCAATTCGCCGATGCGGTTGAGAGCTTTCAGAAAAGTTGATTTGCCACAACCTGAAGGGCCGATAATCGCCGTCACTTGCGGGTGAGGGATATTCATCGATAGATTTTCGAGAACTTTGTGAGTGCCGTAGTAAAAGCTCAAGTCCTGAACCCGCAATGCTGGCATAGCATTGGGGTCGATTTCAGGAGTCGTATCTTCGAGGAATTGGTCGCTATATTTTTCAGCTTTTAAGTTACTTTTGGATTTCATTATTTGGAGTTTTTCTAGTGTGAGCAGTAGATTTTTAGTAGATGCAGAATATGGCCTGATGGCTTTATTTAGTTAGGTGTTCTATCTATGCACTTGTTTCGTAAATCACGGATATATTGATACATAAACCGCAGATTTAAGGCAGATAAACAGAGATAAACGCAGATATTTTGAAGAGAGGAAAGAGAATGAATGCAATCTTGTCTAACATTAATCCGTTAAATACATTACATCCCATACGGTTGCCGAACTTCCTTCTCAAGCAATTTACCGATTTTGCAAGCGTTTGCGAGTGACGGCACGAGAAGCTAAGCTGGTGAGCAAAACCATACCCAAAAGGACAGAAGCAGCAGTCCACGCCAATTCGTTCTGCTCCTTGTAAGGAGAGCTGGCGTAACTGTATATTAATACAGACATAGAAGGAGTCGGAGTTAGCAGTGTCTCGGGAATTTCTTGGATTTTTGCCATGGTTTCTGCGCCGACGGGAGACTGAACTATCTCGCCCAATTTCTCAACTAAAGGAGGCCAAAATTGGCTGGACAAGGCAGTTACGATTAGCGGTGCAGTTTCGCCGGCGGCGCGGGAAGCTGCGAGTAAAATGCCTGTGGTAATAGTTGGAAGTGCTGAGGGAATAATAATCCGAAACATTGTTTGAAAGCGTCCGCCTCCCAAACCAGCAGAAGCGAGGCGGTAAGAAGCAGGCACTAATTTTAATGCTTGTTCTGTTGTCAGCGCTACAACCGGCAGCATGATAATCCCCAGCGCGAAACCGCCGGCCAATCCTGAGAATGACTTAGTTGTCACAACAATTAAAGCGTAAGCAAACACGCCGACAACAATTGAGGGAACGCTACTTAGAATGACGGTGATAAAGCGGATAGTATTTGCTATAGCTTTATTGTCTCTGCCAAACTCTGACAGAAATATTCCGGTCATTACGCCGATTGGCACGCTCAATAATGTGGCAATTCCTACCATTAAAGCTGTACCAAGAATCGCATTTGCAAAGCCGTTGGGCTGGTCTTCAACTCCGACGGGTGCGGGTAGAGACACTAGCACTTCCCAACTCAAATGTGTCAGTCCCTCGCCCAAGATTTTGTACAAAATAGCGAACAAAGGCAGCAGAGCCAGACCTGTGAGAGAGAATGCTATAACTGTCATTCCCCGGCTGAACAAATTTCGGCTCAGCGACAGCGAATTGTTGATTTCTACATCTAGAATATTGTGGGACTTTTGTGTTTGAGTCATGGTTAATTCTTAGCTCCCTTAACGCCGATTAGCTGCACCAGCAATACTGCGACTGCGTTCACCAATAGGGTAATCACAAATAGAATTAGGGCTAAATACATTAAAGAGCCGATGTGCAGTTCTTCTTGAGCTTCCCGAAATTGACTTGCTAAAACAGCGGGGATTGAGTAGCCGGGAGCTAATATAGATTGGTTGATTTGAATCGAGTTGCCGATTACCATTGTGACTGCCATGGTTTCGCCCAATGCGCGTCCCAATGCTAAGATAGTCGCTCCGATAATTCCCGAACTTGCTGCTGGTAATAACAGCTTAAATATGGTTTCCCAGCGGGTAGCGCCCAGTGACATTGAAGCACTTCGCAAATCTACGGGAACTGCCATCAAGACATCGCGGCTGATGGCGGCGACTGTCGGCAAAATCATAATCGATAAAAGTATGCCGGCGGGCAGCATTCCCGGCCCAAAAGGTTCGCTGCTGAATAGGGGAAACCAGCTAAAATTGTTGAACAGCGACTGCTGTAAAGGCAGCAGGAAGGGAATTAAGACGAAGATGCCCCACAGGCCAACGATGACGCTGGGAATGGCTGAGATTAATTCAACCATGAATCCTAAGGGCGATCGCACCCAAGCAGGCAAAAAGTTCTCGCTGGTAACGATCGCGACTGCAAGTCCTAGAGGAATTGCTATGATAATGGCGATCGCAGAACTAACTACCGTACCGTAAATAAACGGCAGAGCCCCAAACTGCAACTCACCGATATCCCATTTGGGATTCCACAAAAACTCCAGTCCAAATTTGCTAATAGCCGGCCAAGCATCCTTAAAAATTATCTCGCTCATCCAGAAGAGCGTACCCGCCGTGGCTATAGCAAAAGCCCATACAAATCCTGTAAATCCCGACTCCAGCCATAAACCTTCACCCTTCGTATCAGTCAAGTCTACGTGGGTGGTGATTCCAGCAGACTTCCGAGTTGATTTTTTCGATTTCTTTGAATAATTGGTCATACCCAAGTTATGGCGTAAACAGCGAAATCTTTGATTAATGAAATAGATAGCATAGTGCCTGCACCTTAATAAATGCAATGTATGAGTTTTGAGCCATACAATTAACTCAAAACTCATAACTCCCTGAAAATATTTTAATTAACCTTTAGCAACCACACTCTGATTCACTGCTTGAATCACCTTTTGAGCTGTAGCTTGCGGAATCGAGGTAAACTCTAATTGTTTGTTCAAACCTTGACCTGTAGTCATCACCCAATTAACCATCTTTTTAATAGCATCTGCTTTCGCAGCAGGATACTGTTTGTAGATTAACAACCAAGTCAAGCCAACAATCGGATATCCATCATTAGGATTTCCTTCAACCAAGCGGAAGTCTGCCGGGTATGTTTCCCCTGCTAAAGCTTTTTCGGCTTCTGCCAAGTTAGCGTCTACAAATCTGCCAGCTTTATTTTGAATAAACGCTGTTTGCAGATTGTTTTGGCGAGCGTAAGTATCTTGAACGTAGCCAATTGCACCGGGTGTTTGTTTAACCAAACCTGCTACGCCGGGATTGCCTGGGCCGCTGAGGGGGCTACCAGGCCAACTCGGTTGAGCTGCTGCTTTGATGCTGCTGCCGATCGCCTGCAAGTGATTAGCAAAAATAAAGGTTGTACCGCTGCTGTCTGCCCGCACAACTACTCGAATTGCAGTATTTGGCAAATTTTTAGCTTGTCCAGAAATCCCTGCGATTTTCGCATCATTCCAGCGGGTAATTTTGCCTTCAAAGATGCCTTTCATCGCATCGGCACTCAGCTTGACATTGCTAACTCCGGGCAAGTTGTAGACAACTGCAACCGCGCCGCCGGCTGTCGGAATTGCCATGACGCCACGCTTTACCTGAGAGATTTGTGCAGAAGTCATCAGCGCGTCGCTACCTGCGAAGTCAACATTACCAGCAATCAACGCTTTGATACCAGCACCACTGCCTGTTCCTTCATAGTTGACAGTAATTTGATTGGCGCTTCTCATCTGAGAGAAGTAGCGATCGTACAAAGGTTTAGGGAAAGTTGCTCCCGAACCGTTTAATGTTACCGCAGCTACAGCGGAAGTAATCAAACTTAGGGAAAATGTTGCTACTGCTAGGGTAACGATAAAGCCACGTCGCCAGCCTTTAGTGAAGAAAACCATAACTCCTCGTCCTTAAATAATTAGATAGCAGACTTTGCAAATCTATGACCTAGGATAGACTGAATTTCCCAGTAAAAACAGCTACTATAATAAGCTTGTTTTAAATTATGATTAAAGTTAGGTTAAGCTTTTTATGATTCAAAAATGAGAGCAATAACAATAATCTTTCCTTAATCTCTGGTTAACATTAGATTAAAAAGATTAGGAAGTAGCGTTAGCGAAGCCATGGAAGAGGATCGCTCTTCGATCGCCCTTATTATTTTCTTAACCTTAGGTGTCGATCGCAGTTCAATGTCACAAAATTTGAAATTTCGACCATCCTGGACGCAACTGGCATTCTGATACGGGTTAATTTTTAGGTATGTAGTTGCGCTTCAGCGCTCTTTTCTATATCAAAGAGCGCTGAAGCGCAACTACATACCTTTGGACAATTCCTGACGGGATAGCTACCGTTTGGGGACACCGTGCGTACTTTCCGCGCATTTGCGACTCGATCCCAAACAGCCCGACGGCCATCATAATAAATAAATAACGTTAACAAATCTTAAAAAAAATGGCTAGAGACTTGCGAGGCTTCCTCAAACTGCTAGAAGACAGAGGACAACTGCGCCGGATCAGCGCTTTAGTCGATTCCGACCTCGAAATTGCCGAAATTTCCAATCAAATGCTAGTCAAAGGCGGCCCCGGATTGCTGTTTGAGAACGTCAAAGGGGCAGAATTCCCCGTCGCCATTAACCTGTTGGGCACGGAAGAACGGGTTTGCTGGGCGATGAACATGGAAAAGCCGATCGAACTTGAAGAACTCGGCAAAAAATTAGGTATGCTACAACAGCCCAAACCGCCGAAAAAGATTTCCCAGGCGATCGAATTTGGCAAAGTGCTGTTCGACGTAGTGAAAGCCAAACCAGGCCGCGACTTCTTCCCAGCTTGTCAGCAAGTGGTATTTGAGGGAGAAGGCGTCGATTTGAACAAAATCCCGATGATTCGCCCCTATCCGGGAGATGCGGGCAAAATTATCACCCTCGGTTTGGTAATTACCAAGGATTGCGAAACCGGTACGCCGAATGTGGGCGTTTATCGGTTGCAGTTGCAGTCAAAAAACACGATGACTGTACACTGGTTATCTGTCCGTGGCGGGGCGCGGCACTTGCGGAAAGCTGCACAAGCTGGTAAAAAGTTGGAAGTTGCGATCGCCCTGGGAGTCGATCCTTTAATCATCCTCGCAGCAGCAACACCGATTCCTGTAGATTTATCCGAATGGTTATTTGCCGGACTTTACGGCGGTTCCGGCGTAAGTTTAGCGAAGTGCAAAACCGTAGATTTGGAAGTACCCGCAGACTCGGAAATCGTGTTAGAAGGAACGATTACACCGGGGGAAGTGTTACCCGACGGGCCTTTTGGCGACCACATGGGTTATTACGGCGGTGTGGAAGATTCGCCGCTGGTTCGCTTTAACTGCATGACGCACCGCAAAGATCCGATTTATTTAACGACATTTAGCGGGCGGCCACCGAAAGAAGAGGCTATGATGGCGATCGCGCTGAATCGCATTTACACTCCTATTTTGCGGCAACAAGTATCGGAAATTGTCGATTTCTTCCTACCAATGGAAGCGCTGAGTTATAAAGCTGCAATTATCTCGATCGATAAAGCTTATCCCGGTCAAGCGCGAAGAGCTGCTTTAGCATTTTGGAGTGCATTGCCGCAGTTTACTTACACCAAGTTTGTGATTGTTGTCGATAAAAGTATCAACATTCGCGACCCGCGTCAAGTAGTATGGGCAATTAGTTCTAAAGTCGATCCAGTTCGAGATGTATTTATCTTGCCGAATACGCCTTTTGACACGTTAGATTTTGCTAGTGAAAAACTTGGTTTGGGAGGCAGAATGGGGATTGATGCTACTACGAAGATGCCGCCAGAAACCGAGCACGAATGGGGTAAACCTTTGGAATCCGATCCGGATATGGCGGCGATGGTTCAGCGGCGTTGGGCTGAGTATGGTTTGGCTGATTTGAATTTGGGTGAAGTCGATCCGAATTTGTTTGGATATGAGATGAAGTAGGGAAACGGCAATGCCGTATCCGGCGCGGGGAGAAGGGGAGAGTGAGAATTTCTCCCTTTTTTTCTGGAATTTGATAAACTGGAATTACACAAAGCGTATATGTCATGCTGAGTAAAACGCCAAGAATTAAAGAGGAGGAGGCATGAGCAAATTAATATGCACGTAATTACCCGCAAACGGCTTAATGAGTTTGCTAAACTTCATCCAGATACACAAAATGCCTTGGTTCAGTGGTACAAACTTGTCAAACAAAATGAATTTGCGACCTTCGTTGAACTCCGCGAACTATTTCCGTCTGCCGATCGAGTAGGGAAATTAACTGTATTCAACCTAGGAGGAAATAAAGTTCGACTCATTGCTGCTATTCATTACAATCGGAACAAAGTCTACATTCGGGCTGTATTAACTCATGCAGAATATGATGAAGAGAGGTGGAAAGAATGATGCAAAATCTTGATATCGATCGAACAATTGCTGCTTGGTCATCTATTGCTAAAACGGTTTTTGTCCCTTGCACGGAAGAAGAATACGAGCATTTAGTCGAGCTTCTAGATAGTCTAATCGATCGAATCGGCGAGGATGAAAGCCATCCCCTTGCTTCGATGATGGACGTTATTAGTGTCTTAATTGAAAACTATGAAGCTGAACATATTCCTGAGTTAGAAGAGGTTGCGTAACCTACTATTTCACATGGACTTATGCACTCCGACAAAGAAACCGGGTTTTTACCGAGTCTTTGCACTGTCGCGAATTAGTCTCGTAAAAACCCGGTTTCTGGGTTCCTATGCGTAAGTTATATTATATTCTAAAGTTTGTGTCACAATTGAGGAACGATCGATTAATCCTACTGACGAACAAGCCCAAGCCTGTCTGCGCGTCTGCCAGATGTTCTCTAGCTACTACCGAGATATTCAACTATTCCGTTTTAATGCTCGAACCAGAGAAGTATATATTTTCGTAAGTGATGAGCTGCAAGTAATCGTATCTAGTAATGGATTTTGGAGGTTTTTGGATGAAACCGAACTTTGATGAAATGAGCAGATCCGAATTAAAAGCTTATGTCCTATCGCATCGGGATGATGATGAAGCGATTCGGATATTTTTTGGTCGTCGCAATCCCCCAGATTCAAAAGCGACATGGTACGGGCCGATGACTACTCCTGAAGGTTTACCCATTGAAGAAAATATTCGCATCGCTGAGGAAGCAATTAAGCAAAGAGTTGAAATCGATCGCGAAAAACAACAACAACGGGAAAAAGCACAGGAATATCGATTACGCCAAACATTAGAACGGGAAATTGAGGCTAAACTTCGATCGCAAATTGAATTAGAAGTGGAACAGAAGTTGCAGGAAAACTTAGAAAAAGAAATTGAGGCTCTGATAAGTGCGATCGCCCAATTTTTAGCATCAACTAGCGGGTTTTCATCAAGATTGGCAGGGTCGATTCCCTGCGGGATAGCTACGCTTCACGCACTTTTGGCAATTCGTGCCGGAATTGAGGATTTTGGAGATTTTGAGGATTTGCGGAATTAAGTGCGATCGACACTTACGCGTTGCGGCAGAGAAACCGGGTTTTTTCTGAGTCTTTGCACTGCGGCGAATATGCTGGAAAAAACCCGGTTTCTGGGAATGAGGGCGATCGAATAGGTTTATATTAGGTAAGTAATCTTTTTAGGTAATGCTATGTACGCGGTCAAAATTCAAAAAGTTGGAGAGTCTTTAGTCATAACTCTGCCTGAAGAAGTATTGCAACAACTCAAAATCGGTGAGGGAGATAATCTTTTCCTCACAGAAACTCCTGATGGAATTCAACTCACTACCTGCAATCCTCAAATCGATAAAGCAATGAAAGCTTATAGGAAAGTCAGCGAAAAGTATAAAAATGCGCTGCGGGAACTTGCTAAATGAGCGAACCATTTTGGATGGGAGAAGAAATAGCAACAATCATTCATGCAGATCAAATTGCTCAGCATGGGGGTAGTCCGGGAATTAGAGACGACAATCTTCTCTCAGGTAGTTTAGCCAGACCGAGGCATCTATTTGGCTATGGTGAACCGACTTTGTTTGATTTAGCAGCAGCCTATGGCTATGGCTTGACAAAGAATCACCCCTTTATTGACGGAAATAAAAGAACAGCGTTTGCTGTGATGGCAACTTTCCTGGAAGTAAATGGATATTCTCTTGAGGTTCCTGAGATGGAAGTTGTGGGTATAATGGAACGCTTAGCATCTGATGGGGAAACCCAGGATACGTTAGCGAAGTGGTTGGAAGAAAATTCTGTTCAGTCTGTTGATTGAATTATATTGCAAGTTACGGTCTTCCCATAGCGGGTTTTTATAGGGAATACCTGTTCTTTTGGAGACTTCTGTCAGATTCCAACCCTTTTCTTGAGCAAATTCCCGAACTCGCAGCCTAATTCGTCCCATATTCCCGCTGACAAATCAGTTTATTCCTCCAAAATCTCAACCAAATCTTCGATCGCAATATCGAACGCACGGGCCAATTTGTTCAAAGCCGTATAATCGACAGTTGCCAACTTGGGAGAATGGGCATAACTTCTAACGGTACTGTAAGGAATGCCCGATCGCTCAGAAACCTCTTTAAGCGTCCAACCCTTCTCTTGGGCTAGTTCTCGAACCCGCAACCGAATTAACCCCATTTTCCCGCTAACAAATCAGTTTAATATTCCAAAATTTCTACTAAATCCTCGATCGGAATCTCAAATACACGGACTAATTTGTCCAATGCCGTGTAGTCTACAGTTGCCATACCCGGAGAACTGGCATAGGTGGCGATCGTAGTATATGGAATGCCTGTTCTGTTGGAGACTTCCCTGAGAGTCCAACCCCTTTCTTGAGCAAGTTCTCGAACTCGCAGTCTAATTCGTCCCATTTGGCCCTTGACAATTACGAGTAGTCGTAATTGTATGAATATACAGTCAATAGCGATCGCCCTCAGACCTGATAAATCAAGAGCGATCGCCTTTCATTCACCACCCACAAAAGTGGGAAGGATACTCCTATGATACCAAAACAACCGACATATCGCGATCGACTTCAACCTTGGCATCTAATTCGCCACCTCCCCAAGTGTCAGCGGTTAACAGTCGCCCGCTTCGCCCGTCGCCGCGATGCCGAATCTTACCTAAACGCACTGCGCCGCTTAATGCCCGCAGTCCCGCATACAATTGTTTTCGTGAATGCGGTGTCTGTGTTAGATGAAAACAGCGTGCCAATTCCGATGCAATTGCCGATCGAAGTTTAATGCGATCGAACTGATATCTTGCATTTGTTGCCAGATTCCGGTGGGGGTTTAAACCCCCGACGGACTGTTGGAATAAGTGCAAAATGTGCGATCGACAAATTAGTTTACTGTTCCAGAATTTCGACTAAATTGTCGATCGCAAATTCAAACCCACGAGCCATCTTGTCCAAAGCCGTATAATCTACAGTTGCCATACCCTGAGAATTCCCATGAAAAAAGTCAGCATTTGAGATTACTGCACTTAGATGCGCCATAGCCACTCACTTATCAATAAGTTCCCAAAGCCGCGTATCGTAAGTCACCTCTGAATTAAGAAAAACAGGCTTTAACTTGTATTTATATTCTTTTTTAAGCCTCTCTTGGAGTTCCTTACTGGGAAGAAATGCAAACAAATTGCTGTAATTTTTAGGATGCTGAGCAAGCTTAAGTCGATCTCCCCACAGAATTTTCACTTTCGGATCGAGCCGACGGCTCAAAGGAATGAGTTCACCGATCGCAGTATCAGTAATCAACAGCGGAGAATTAGCTTGATTTACGATGCGCGCTATAGGAATAGTGAATTTGCCTTGATCCAGACCTTTATTCCACCAAACTTCTGCTTGAGAACTCAGGGTGCAAGACAGGACTCCAGCCGAAAACACTCCTATTGCAACCAACTGCCAAAACTTCTGCCGCCAGGTATTAACAGTAGAAGAAGTAATTTTCGCAGTCAGCAAATAAGCCACAGCCAACTGCAAACCCAGATAAGTAGGAATTAGATATCGAGCGTAGCCTGAGAGCCGCCGTCCACCTAAAATTAAATCTCCCATCATCAGAGGCACGGATGTAAAAATAATCAAAGCCAAGATGAAAGCGTAAATCGGTTGGGAAGTGTGGCGGCAGACAAAATAAATCGAATATGCCACTAAAATTAATAAAAATACAATCACAGGAATCGCAGGCAGCATCTTTTTGAATGAGCTCATCGCATCAATATTTATATCAAAAAAAATCCTGCTACTATTCCCGATCCACCTTGCCATTAAAGATGTCAACGCTATTTTAGGTTCTGGTTGCAGCAGGCTTGGATTAGCGTGCAGAGGTCGGCAATAAATGATGGTCAAATACCAGATTAAACCTGCGATTAGCGTGACTGCAAAGGCGATAGCATAAGAAAAAGTGGTTTTACTCAATCTCACTTTTTCAATTATAAGTAGATAGATTCCATGTGCTATCAAAACAAGTAAACCATAAAGATGAGTGTAAATGCTGACTACTGTAATTGCTGTATAAATTCCCCATTGCAGGTTAGTTTTAAGTCGCATAGCCCGCAGCAAAACCGCACTGGATAGTAAAGTTAACACAGTCAACAAAGAATAGGGTCGTGCTTCCTGAGCGTACAGCACGTGGATGGGCGAAACCGATATCAATGCCATTGCTACCCATCCCACCATGGGAGACTCAAACAATTCCAGGCAGAGCCAATAAGCGCAGGGAAACTGTAGTAAACTAATCGCAGCAGGCAAGCTTCTCATGGCTGTAACGCTAGTTCCAAACAATTTAGCCCAAAATCGCGCTATCAGAAAATAGAGTGGTGGCAGTTGACCTTCTTCTGCTGCTAAACCCTTAATAGTATCGATTTCGTTATTTTTATTATTAATGCTCTGATATTTAAATAAATCTTGGCTAGTGACTGCTGGCCCATTGAATACTTGCTCCTGAACAGATTTCCCTGAGTAGCCAGACACTCGCAAGGAAGTGTAAGTTTCATCAAACCAGTAGAATTTGCGATCGATATTGACAACTCTAAAAAATATGCCCATCACCAACAGCACAAAAAGTAAAAACCGCAGCCCAGTTACAGGTAGTCGCCAATTATTACGATTCATTAAATATCTCCTTGAACAGGACTTAGGCACAGCCCCTACATATAGGGTGAAATAAGGGGCAATCCGCTGTCGTTGACTTACACCTGGCTATGGTGCGTAAGTGCTACTGGAAGCTATTCGCGCATTATTGCATTATCCTAGTCTGCAATAAAAAATCATGCAACCTCTATGGACTAGAGATGCTATGCCAATTGCAGAAAATATTTACATAAGTCAGGAAGCTAGTCGCCCAAAAGCTGAATGAGATAGAGAAAAATTAAAAATTAAATAGTTAACCGAAAAAGTTTTGGTTAAAGAGAGGGAAGGGTGCATCTGGTTTTTGAAGCCTGAAGAAGCATGACCGCATATAAGTTATTAGTTATAATCCCATATTGACTGCGGTCATGCTTCGCCCCTACGGATATATTCGCTTGCATTGAGATGCACCCAGAGGGAAGAGGGAAAATGTGTTGATTCTGAATAAAACAATATCAATTTAGTTGAAGAATCGGAGATTGAACAGTTATCTTGAGCAAATTATATAACTGGCAACGGAATTAATTCCACGTTGCCACCTAAAAATTAGTTTACTGTTCTAATATCTCAACCAAATCCTCGATCGCAATATCGAACACCCGAGCCATTTTGTTTAAAGCCGTATAGTCTACCGTTGCCAGTTTGGGAGAATGAGCATAGCTTCTAACGGTACTGTAAGGAATGCCCGATCGCTCAGAAACTTCTTTCAACGTCCAACCCTTCTCTTGAGCAAATTCTCGAACCCGCAATCGAATTAGACCCATCTTGCACTTGACAAATCAGTTTACCGTTCCAAAACCTCAACCAAGTCTTCCACCATCACATCGAAGACTTCAGCCAGTTTCTGCAAAGCCGTATAGTCCACCGTTGCCATTTTGGGAGCTTGGGCGTATTTTTTAACAGTGCTGTAGGGAATTCCCGTTCTGTCAGAGACTTCTTTGAGCGTCCAACCCTTCTCCTCAGCGAATTCTCGAACTCGCAACCGAATTAATCCCATTTATGCTTGACAGCAGCTATGCTCATAGCTTTAAATAAATAGTTAACAGCGATCGCCCCGTGACCTGAGAAATCTAGAGCGATCGCTTTTCATTCACCACCCACAAAAGTGGGAAGGATTTTCCTATGATACCAAAAGAACCCACATATCGCGATCGACTTCAACCTTGGTGCATAATTCGCCACCTCCCCAAGTGTCAGCGGTTAACAGTCGCCCGTTTCGCCCGCCGCCCCGATGCGGAATCTTATCTTAATGCACTCCGCCGCTTAATGCCCGCTGTCTCCCATACAATTGTGTTTGTGAATGCGCTGTCGGCAAATGAAACCAGCGTGCCAATTCCGATGCAATTGTCGTCGATCGAACGTTAGGACGATCGAACTTATATATGGCGTTTGTTGGCACATTCCGGCACTTGTTGCTGCAATATTCCGGCAGGGGTTTAAACCTCTGCCTCATAGCTAAAGTCCACGCTTTGTGGACTAAAGAAAGAAAGGATTGAAAAAAAGATTGAAGTTGCGATTTCTTGCATTTTCAGTCGGCGACGGACGACTTTAGCTATGAGACGGGGGTTTAAACCCCCGACGGACTTTAACCATGAGACAGAGATTTAAACTCCCGGTGGACTGCAATAAATGCCAGATGTGCGATCGATTAATCTTTTACAGCATTGGCGCCCCAAAAAAGCTTGCTAAACTATAAATAGACTTAAGTCAAGGAGTCAAATCAATGCCATCTCCCTTTCCCGGTATGGATCCGTATTTAGAGCATCCAGAACTCTGGCCTGCCCTACACCACTGGCTAATTATTGAAATTGCCAGATTGTTATCTCCACAACTACGTCCTAAGTATTTAGTGTCTGTAGAAGTGAGAATGTATGAAACCGCTGACGACAATTTATCAATTGGCATTCCTGATGTAAACGTAATTCAGCCAAGAACCACAACCGAATTAATAACATCAAACGTAGCCGTTGCAGATCCACCAACACAACCATTAACAGTGAATATTCCCATGCCATACCAGGTTCGGGAAGGCTATTTAGAAATTAGAGAAAGGGGAAACCAAGAATTAATCACCCTCATTGAAATTCTCTCGCCTAGCAATAAACGCACAGGAAAAGGACGACAAATGTACGAAAAAAAGCGAGAAGAGATTTTAGGTAGCCGCACTCATTTAATTGAAATAGATTTATTGCGGCGCGGTGAAAAAATGCCAGTTATTGGTAATGACATTGAAAGTCACTATAGCGTTTTGGTGTGTCGGGGAAATCGCCGCCCCAGAGCAGATTTGTACGCTTTTAACGTGCAGAACCCGATGCCAGCTTTTCCTTTGCCACTGCGATCGGGTGATACGGAACCTGTAATCAATTTACAGGAGTTATTCACTGAAATTTACGACGTAGCAAGTTACGATCTCAAGATAGATTATCGTAACTGGGAAGTCATACCAGCGCTGTCAGAGGCTGATACAATTTGGGCTGACGCTTGGTTGCGCGATCGAGGATTGCGATGAATGTCATTGCGAGTCCTTGAATATCATTGCGAGTCCTTGAATGTCATTGCGAGCTCTTAGCGAAGCAATCGCAGAGCCCAGAGATTGCTTCGCTAAGACGCTCGCAATGACAACATATTTTCAAGAACAATGACACCATATTCTAATGACACCATATTCTAAAATTGCTCGATCGCTAAACATCTTGGCTTTGCATCAACCGCTGCTTCAAACGCGCCGGATCTCCCCGATCGACAACTTGGCCTTTTTCCAACAAAAAAGCCCCATCACAATAATTCAACTCATCCAAACGGTGAGTCACCCACAAAGCCGTAATCCCGCGATTTTTCACCAACCGCTGCACCGCCGCCACCAAATCCAACTGAGAATCAGGATCTAACAAAGCCGTAGGTTCATCCAACAGCAAAATTTCGCAATGACGGGCGATCGCCCCAGCCAAAGCAATCCGCTGCTTCTGGCCCCCACTCAAAGCATAAATCGGCCGCCGTTGTAAATCCAGCAAATTCACCGCCTCCAAAGCCTCAGCCACCCTCTGGCGCACCTGAAGATTAGAAAGCCTTTCCTCAACCAAACCAAAAGCCACATCCGCACCCACCGTCGGCATTACCAACTGGTGATCGGGATTTTGGAACACAAAACCCACGCGCCCGCCCAGATCAATTTCGCCCGATTGGGGGTGCAGCAGCCCAGCCATCAGCCTCAGCAGCGTAGATTTGCCGCTACCGTTAGTACCCAAAAGCATCCAAAACTCACCCTTGGGTACATCCAGAGAGCAACCTTGCAAAACTCGATCGCCCGACGGCCAGCAAAAACCCAAATCCCGCACAGCAACCGCTGACTGGCTCATATCGGCGCCCACACCCCCAGCCCTCATTCTGCCAAAGTCATCGAAACAAAACCCGGTGCTCTTCCCGTAGAAGCACTTCCCGATTTCTGAGAAATCACCACCCCAGAAATCTCGCTGCTGAGAACAGCTACCTTTTTCTCAGTATTTTTCTCACAAGTAAGTTCCAAAATTTGCGGTTGGGAGTTACGCATTGCCTCTAAAACCTGCTGGTAAACAGCCTCAGCGTCCTCCACCGATTTCCGCTGCACCGACAGCGAGACGGGCGTGTTCTTCACAATCATGTCAATGCTGAACATATAGTCTTAAAAACCTAAGTTTGGAACTCTACCCTCAGTATATATATAGGACAGGACTTAGGACAGGACTTACGCATCAAGACTCAAAAAACCCGGTTTTTTACTTTTCCGACGGGCTGTAACAAAGTATTGCGGTAAAAAACATCGCTTGCTGTAAGGGCGCTGTCCCCGTGCCGGCAAGGATTCCGGGTTTATTCGAGAACTTAGAGGACTTCCCGAACCAGTCAAGATCCCGAACTTCTTGAAGAAATGCTTGCCATTGTAAAGAATTACCCCTATAATCTTAAATACGGTAAAGAAAAGTAAACTCTGTTCATAATTCAACCCATTTTCTGTTAAGCAGATCAACATTTGGGCAATAATGACTAGAGACAAATCCGTCGTAATTATATCTATTTGGAGATTAGCGTAATGACAATCGCAGTCGGACGCGCCGAGAACGAAAGAGGCATCTTTGATGTACTCGACGACTGGCTCAAGCGCGATCGTTTCGTCTTCGTAGGCTGGTCTGGCATCCTGCTATTCCCCTGCGCTTACATGGCAATCGGTGGCTGGTTAACCGGCACCACCTTCGTTACCTCTTGGTACACCCACGGTTTGGCAAGTTCCTACCTCGAAGGAGCCAACTTCCTCACCGTAGCAGTCTCCACCCCAGCCAACAGCCTCGGACACTCCCTGCTGTTCCTGTGGGGCCCCGAAGCACAGTGGGACTTCACCCGCTGGTTCCAACTCGGTGGCCTGTGGGCATTTGTCGCCCTCCACGGCGCCTTCGCACTGATCGGCTTCTGCCTGCGTCAGATCGAAATCGCCCGTTTAGTCGGCATCCGTCCCTACAACGCCCTCGCATTCACAGGCCCCATCGCCGTGTTTGTGTCGGTGTTCCTGCTCTACCCCTTGGGTCAATCAGGCTGGTTCTTCGCACCCAGCTTCGGCGTCGCAGCAATTTTCCGCTTCCTGCTATTCCTGCAAGGCTTCCACAACTGGACGCTCAACCCCTTCCACATGATGGGCGTTGCAGGCATCTTGGGCGGTGCGCTGCTGTGCGCTATCCACGGTGCCACCGTGGAAAACACCCTGTTTGAAGATGGCGAAGGTGCTAACACTTTCCCAGCTTTTAACCCAACTCAGTCCGAAGAAACCTATTCAATGGTTACAGCTAACCGTTTTTGGTCGCAAATCTTCGGAATTGCGTTCTCCAACAAACGTTGGTTGCACTTCTTCATGCTGTTCGTACCCGTCACAGGC
>NZ_JAEQDE010000078.1:0-45922 GCF_020737865.1 Microcoleus sp. PH2017_35_SFW_U_B | reverse complement strand
TTGGACTTATTTTATCAAAAATGCTCCCGAACTGGAGGAAATACCGGAAAAATTTGCATCAGTACCCGAAATGCAAACAGCTTTTAATATCGCCAACAGGTCAAGTTTAAACCTTGAGGAATTACAAGCATTAGAAAAACGGGAAATGTTTTTTGAAGACCAACGCGGTGCTGTTATCAAAGGGATGCAAGAAGGTCGCCAAGAAGGCCGTCAAGAAGGTCTAATTGAGGGACAAATAGCATTAATTTTGCGTCAAATCACGCGACGTACTGGTGAAATACCAGCAACAATCCAAACTCGCATCCAGCAGTTATCTTCCCAACAATTAGATGATTTAGGAGAAATTTTGCTAGATTTTACCAGTCAACAGGATTTGATAACTTGGTTGGAATCGATGTCAGCATAAAAGTATGACCCACCCTACAAGTCTAGAGTAGGGTGGGGATCCATCTATAATCTACAAGTTTGTTGAATATCTGGTAGCGACGCACCCTACCAATTATCACCACATAGCTAATCTAACAAGTCTGGTTCTCGGCGCACAATCATGTCATAAAGTGGTTGAAAGCTAAACCATCCCATGCGGTGAGAGCCTACTTGCTGCTGTGTCAAACGAGCACATTCTGGCTTGATGAGAATGGGTTTTCCGGCTGCTTCGGCCATTAACTGCGCCTGACAAGAACGTTCCATTGCAATAAACCACCAAGCTGCTTCATCTACTGTTTCACCTACTGTTAACAGTCCGTGATTTTGTAAAATAATTGCTTTTTTATCTCCTAAAGTTTTGGCGATGCGTTTAGCTTCTTCGATTTCCAAAACAACTCCGGTGTAATCGTCAAATAAAGCGTGATCCTCATAAAAAGAACAAGCATCTTGAGTCAGCGGGTCAAGCAACTTGCCCAAACTCGACCAACTTTTGCCGTAGGGTGAATGGGCGTGGGCTGCTGCGATTACGTCGGGCCGGGCTGCGTGAACTTGCGAATGAATGGCAAATGCTGCTTCGTTTACGGGTTTATTTCCTTCAACAACTTCGCCTTTGTGGTTGACTAAAATTAGGTCGCTGACTCCAATTAAACTAAAGTGCATTCCAAAGGAATTTACCCAGAAATAATCTAGGTGTTCGGGGTCGCGGACGGTGATGTGTCCGGCAATTCCTTCGCTGAATCCGAAACGACCAAATAATCTGAGTGCGGCGGCTAAACGCTGTTTGCGGTGGCGGCGTTCTTCTTCAATTGAGTTGAATGTGGGCGGTTGAAAAGTGACTTTTGGAACTTTTACTGCAATCATATATTTGGGAATTGGGAATTGGGAATTGGGAATTGGGAATTGGGCATTGGTTGTTATTTGTTATTTGTTATTTGAGCCGCGTTTCCTCAGACTTTTGACTGACATCCGTTACCTCCGCTACAGAATCCGTTGCCGAACTTCCTTCGCTCAAGCGCAAACCTACTATGTTTTTGCAGTCGAAAGTGGCGTTATTGCCGGGGCGCCGTTCGATTAATTCGATGATTTGTCCGGCGGGGTTTTGCAGAAACCACTGGGTTAATGAACCGTAGTTTAAAGGTTGATCTGACAGGGGCTTGAAGTTTTTATTTTGCCATATTGTAGCAGCATTCTGCACGTTTTCCACTCGAATCGCGACGTGGTGAACTGCTGCTAATCCTCTTTCTTGCTGGAAGCGGTTTTTTTGGTCGCCGGCTGCGTGGGGCGCATCCAATACTACTAAGCCTCCGGCTGGCATTAATAATGTCATTAAATGCAGCCATAAATCGGAGGGAATGTTAATGTTTTCCGAACAAAAGTTGATTGGGAATAAGTCGGGGCCTTCAACTGTTTTGGCGCCGAAGGGGCGAAAAGATTCGGCGTAGTTTTCGAGTTGAGTGCGACTGGGAAATGTGATGACAAAGTGGTCGATCGCAACTTTTTCGTCGTACAGGTGTGTTTCAAACGTCCAGGTTGTTAAAAATTCGGGAGTGATAAATTTGGGGTTGAATTCCAGTAAGCCGTTGTTTTCGAGGAAAGGTGAGTCAAGGTGGCGATCGAACTTTAGGGTTTGTAGATTCAAGTTTTTCATGTCTCTCACCCGATGTTAAGTACGCAAAACTGCGAATTTTGTCTGCATTCTGAAGTTGACGCACAGTTGATGCGCCTTGATTCAAAAATAACACAAAATTTAATACTGGCAAGCCGATCGCAAGTCCCAAACCTCGATCGACCAATCTCAAAGCCTAAAATAGTATCATTTGCCGATCGCGATTCCAGCCAACCACGCCGTAGTCCACGCACTTTGGAAGTTGAAACCGCCCGTCACGCCGTCGATATCCAAGATTTCGCCAGCAAAGAAAAGTCCGGGACAGCGGCGACTTTCCATTGTCTTGAAATCCACTTCCTTGAGGTTGACACCGCCGCAGGTGACGAATTCTTCCTTAAATGCGCCTTTTCCTGCGATTTGATATTCGCCTTGGACGAGTTCGAGGAGGAGTTTATCGATCGCCTTATTGGATAAGTCAGCCCAGCGTTTTTGTTCGTCAATGCCGATCGAACTTGTCAAACGTTCCCAGAGGCGGCGCGGCATCGGAAACGGACAGCTAGAGACGATTAATCGGTGCGACAACTGCGATTTGACTCCCAGCAGTTGCTGCCGCAAAACCTCTGCATTGTACTGGGGAAGCCAATTAATCAGCACAGATGTTCGATAATGGCGATCGTGCAAAAATCTCGCACCCCAAGCCGAAAGTTTGAGTACAGCAGGGCCACTGACACCCCAGTGAGTGATTAACAAAGGCCCGCTTTGTTCTAATTTTGCTCCCGGCAATTTCACCTTAGCATTCGGAACCGAAACTCCGGCTAAATCTTTGATTCTGTTATCAGCAATATTAAAAGTAAATAGAGAAGGGACTGGCACTTCTACAGTATTACCTAACTCTTTTGCCCATTTGAAACCCGACGGATTGCTACCTGTAGCGAGTAAAATGCGATCGCACTTAAAACTCTCCCCCGACTTCAACTCAACTTCAAATGTAGAGGCAATATCCCCGTGACCGTCTTCTGCGCCATTCCCCATTAACTTCTTTACATAAACGACTGCATCGCCCGTGCGAATTCTCACGCCTGCATCCTCAGCAGCGCGGATCAAACAGTTAACAATTGTCGCCGAATCGTCTGTAATCGGAAACATTCGCCCATCTTCTTCTGTTTTCAATTTCACACCGTGACTGGCGAACCAATCAACAGTATCGCGGGGTTGAAATCGAGTAAAAGCACCGCGCAGAGCTTTTCCACCTCTGGGGTAATTCTGCACTAAAACACCGGGGTCAAAACAAGCATGAGTGACATTGCAGCGTCCGCCGCCAGAAATGCGAACTTTTGCCAGGACTTGGCGGCCTGCTTCTAGTAAAGTGACGCGGGCTTGCGGGTAGGTTTTAGCGCAGGTAATTGCACTAAAAAAACCCGCAGCGCCACCGCCTATGACTGTAATTTTTAACATTCGATCGGACAATTTTTTTCTCGCTTATTCTTCTGGTTCAAAATCGGATTTTGTCACCCCGCAAGTGGGACAAACCCAATCGTCTGGGATATCTTCAAAGGCTGTACCGGGCGCTATGTCTCCGTCGGGGTCGCCTACTTCTGGATCGTAGACATAATTGCAAGTTGTACAAACGTATTTTTGCATTTGCTTCGCTCAATTTTATATTGTTAGCTAGTAAATTGTACATTACAGATCAACTTTGTGCAATACCAGAAAAATTAAATCTTTCACAAGTTACAATTCACAATTATCAAATAGACCTCGGGCAAAAATAAATAGGATGCTGCTCAGAGCATCGTCCCACATTTTTTTGGGTGCAGCGGCTTGTGCAAGCAAATATGTTTGTAGGGGCGAAGCATGACCTCGGTAAATATGGGATTATAACTAATAATTTATATGCGGTCATGCGAGAGTCCTCTTCAAAAACCAGATGCACCCCATAGATTCTGCTTCCAAGCACTCCCACTCAGCATTTTCTGCTGCTATATCCGTGTCGATTTGGTCTTTATTCGCAAAATAGTAGGCTAATGCCCCATGAATTTGTGCTAAAGTCAAGTGCGGTATTTCATCAATGATTTGTTGTGGAGTCATCCCGGCATTAAAATCAATAGCAATGTTTTCTACTGTAATTCTAGTTCCTGCAATTCGCGGGTGGCCGCCGCAAGTTCCCGGCGTGCACATAATTAGCGTTCCAATATCAACGGCAGTTGTCATATTTACCTCGATTGAGTTAAGTTTAATTTATTGTAATGCAGCTTCATTTCTACCCGATCGCACTTTCGCAACATTAACCAATGCCCTTAGCACCTTTGTTTCCTGTCGTTCATCCCATTCTCAAATCGGCTTTTCCCAAATGTCTGTGGACGGGAGATATCAACAGCCGAGAAATTGCCCTAACATTTGACGACGGGCCGCACCGGCTGCACACACCTCAATTGCTAAAAGTTTTAGATAAATACGACATCAAAGCGAGTTTTTTCTGGCTGGGTTTTTGCGTGGACAGGCATCCAGAAACGGCTAAAGAAGTATACGATCGCGGACACTGGATCGGCCTCCACGGCTACCAGCACGTATCGTTTGCCAAACTCAAAACTCACGAACTCAAACTAAGTTTAGCAGACACGCAAAAAGCAATTAGCAAAGCTTGCGATTTAGACCCAAAATTAATCCGCGACGTGCGGCCGCCAAACGGCATTTTTACGCCGCGAACATTAGAGTTATTGCAACAGTGGGAATATCGCCCGGTAATGTGGAGTGTTGTCCCGGAAGATTGGGTGCGGCCGGGGGTGATGAAAGTTACGAGTCGCGTCGTGCAGCAAACAGAAAATGGTTCAATAATTGTACTGCACGACGGTTATTGCGGCGGCGAAGATGTGGCGACTTCTGCTGATAAAATTATTCCATTGCTGTTGTATAAAGGTTACAAGTTTGTAACAATCGATCGCCTTTGGCAACAAATTTCTGCCTGATGGCGTCAGTGCGATCGCTCCTGGAAACTCAAAAATCTGGTTTTAAACGGATATTAAGGGTTTCAGCAAGTATTGCGATCGAAAAACCCGGTTTATGTTCAAAAGTTCAATTTAGGAAAGAGGACGCGAAGATGGCACTAAAAGCAGACACTTTTTATAACCCGCCGCGCTTGGTAGGAGACGACACATCGAAAAATGTTACGCTTTTCGTGGGACAACTTGTTAATTTTTCTGGGGGAGGCTGGTTGTTGGGCGGAGAGGATACTGTAACGGGTTCCTCAGATGCAGAATTGATTCTAGGGAATGCTGGTGACGATCACATTTTTGGCAATGATGGCAACGATTCACTTTATGGCGGCAAAGGCGAGGATTTGCTGGTAGGAGAAAATGGCAACGACTTACTCAAAGGCGAAGTAGGCAACGATTCTCTCATCGGTTTGACAGGCGACGACATTTTGCGGGGAGGAAAAGGTAATGATGCACTGTTTGGCGGCTTCGGCAACGATACTCTCAACGGCGATATTGGTGTAGATACTCTCACCGGAGACGAAGGCAATGACGTATTTGTACTCACAAATAAACTCGGCGGTTCTACAGTTGCTCTAGCAGATACTATTACTGATTTTGACAAGGGCGAGGATAAAATTGCCTTAGCAGAAGGGCTTCAGTTTGAAAATCTCAGAATTTTGCCCGACTCTCAAAATCCAAACGATACTGTAATTCAGCAAAATACAGGGGAGTTTTTGGCAGTTTTAAAAGATGTTAGCAGCAGCACTTTAGCTCGATCGGACTTTATTGTTCCCGGCACGTTAGCCTTTAGCACCAATGATTTCATCACCAATGAAAGCAGTGTTTCCAAAACTGTCACCGTGACTCGCACAGACGGCAGTGACGCTGCTGTCAGCGCTACAGTAACGCTGGATTATCCCAATCCATTTGTTGGGGCCAGCCTGCGGCCATCAAACTTAAATGCTGCCTTTTTTCCAGTCAAGTTAGGTACAGTCAATTTTGCCGCTGGAGACACTACACCTAAAACTGTTAATATTCCTTTAGTCGATGATGAAATTCGTCATTATCCTCGATCGGCTTTGCTGACATTGACCGAACCTACGGGCATCACCAATATTAGCACGCAGAATACAGCTACATTAAAAGTTCTAGACGATAGTAACCCACCCTCTCCGATTGAAACCTTCACTTTCGTCAATGCGATCGCAGCCGACGGCGATCGACTGCTCTTCGGAGGCATCGCCCCTTTTGTAAAATCTGCAGGATCTGCTAGCTTGTTGGATACCAATACGGGGAAATACGTGCAGTCTTTTTTTCCGCCGGGGCCGGGATATCCTGTTGTTGTATTTGGCACTCAAGTCGCTCTAGCTAACAACAAAGCCCTGATTGCATCTGACTACAACCAATCATATCTGTTTGATACGAATACAGGTGGCTTACTCCAAAGCTTCAGCACTGACAATACCAAACTTTCTAACTTGGACGCTGCTAGAAAAGTCGCCTTTGTTGGTAACAACGTTCTGATTTCTCCCCCTCCAGACTTACCTTTCAGTTATCAAGAAGTGGCTCCTGCATACGTGTTTGACTCCAATACAGGCGCGCTACTCCAAAGTTTTTTCAGTCCCATCCCGAGAAATCTTTTTCCGATCGAATATGCAAGTGCTGTCGGAAACAAAGTTGCGATCGCAGGCTTAACAGACAAACCGTCCATTAATGCAGCAGTTTATCTGTTCGATAGCATCACCGGTCAACTTCTCCAGACTTTACCAAGCCCAGATCCTGGAGACGGCAGCTTTACTTTCGGCAAGGCGATCGCAGCAGTTGGTAATGATGTTCTCATCGGAGCGCCATTTGCCGATAGCGGTAGGGGTGCAGCGTACCTGTTTGACGGCAATACAGGCTCATTGATCCGAAAATTTTCCAACCCAAACCAACCCGATTTCAACTTATACACAAACGATGGTTTCGGAGGTAGTTTGGCAGTTACAGACAGTGAGATTCTGATTGGAGCCAGCTCTTACGAGTCTCAAGGCGCTGTATATCGCTTTAACAGTACAACAGGGAACTTGATAGAGACTTATTTGGGTACAGTTCCACCAGGAGCAACTTTATCCTTTCCGCCTACAACAGTTCTAAGAGTTAGTTCCTTTGGGGATAACATCGCGATCGCAGGTGACAAAGTTGCTATCACCTATATTATTCCACGCTTCCGTGTATCAGGCGCTACTGCTGCTTTGTTTTAGCAGAGATAGTCAGAAACGAGGGTTTTTTACAATAGGAATTACGCATTCCCACCAAAGAAACCGGGTTTTTCACCTAATTTGAGGGCTACAGCCAAAGATTTTCGTAAAAAAAGCCGGTTTCTTTAATATGAGTGCATAAGTGCTGTAGGTTTTGGTATATTTGCGAATTATGAGGAGGCTGTGGTATGGTTCGATCGCACAAACGTCAAGCTGTCATCGCTTTAGTGGTAGCCTTGGGAATAATCATCGGCAATTTAGTATTTCCAGGGCTGAATGTAGCGCCAGCATTGGCAGAAGCCAAATTTAAAGATGTTAAAGACCATTGGGCTCAAGCCTGCATAGAAGAATTAGCCGAGAAAAAAATCATCAGCGGCTATTACGAAGACGGCACTTTTCGCCCGAACCGCCCCGTCAGCCGCGCTGAGTTTGCAGCGATGCTGCGGAGGGCTTTTTCTGATGCCAAAACCGTCCGGAATCCGATCGACTTTGCAGATATTCCCACGAATTACTGGGGTTATAAAGCAATTCGAGAAGCATATCAAACGGGTTTTATGTCCGGTTCCAGTGGTAGTATTTTTAACGCGACTTTGAACATTCCCCGCTGGCAGGTTTTGGTCGCCTTAAGCAGCGGCTTGAAATATACGCCTGCTGGTTCAGCGCCTGAGATTTTGAATGCGACTTTTGAAGATGCGCGAGACATTCCCGAATTGGCGAGAAATGCGATCGCCGCCGCCGCCGAAAAACAACTTGTGGTCAACTATCCCGCCGTCAAACAGCTAGAACCGACACGCAATGCAACGCGCGCCGAAGTAGCAACTTTTCTGTGTCAGGCGATCGCCAAACCCGGCAAAACAGCCTTAGTTCCCTCGCAATACATCGCGCAAGTTCCGCCGAATATCGGCCCGCCGAGAACCACAGAAATCTCGGAGTTTGGGAAAGTTAGGGCAGAAGTGTCTTTTGTCAAAGAAGCAGAAAATGCTAAAAATATCCGCATCAAAATTATCCGTGACGGTAAAACGTTACTAGAAGAACCAGTGCTGATTCCGACTCGTTCTCTAGCAGACAATCCCGACAAAAAAGCCAGCGACGAAGTATCCGAAGGGCGTTTGTTATCCGTGCGAATCCGCGATTTGGACGGCGACAAGGAACCGGAAGTGCTGGCAGATTTAGTCTCAATTAAAAGCGGCGTCCGCTGCTGCAATTATTCGTTTATTTACCGCTACGACTCAGCCGCGAAGAAATACACTCACATCAAGCATTTTTGGGGCAATGTGAGTTACGAAATTGTCGATTTTGGCAAAAATGATATCCCGGAGTTCAAGAGTCTGGACGGGCGATTTGCTGAGGCTTTTACCAATTATGCGGATTCTCGCTTACCGCTGCAAATTTGGCAGTACCGGCCAGGTAAAATGGAAGATGTTACGAAGCAATATCCGGTGGAAGTATACACCAATGGTGCTGAGTTGTGGCTGGAATCTCGGAAGCGATCGAGCGAAGATGCAGAGGTAAAAGGCGTGTTGGCGGCCTTCATGGCGAGCAAGTATGTCGCGGGCCAGGAGGCGGAAGGTTGGCGGTTGTTGGAGGGAGTTTATCAAGGGCGCGATCGCACTCAATTCTTTGGGAAGTTGCGCGAGTTTTTGGTGAGCACTGGTTATGCGAGTAAGTAGGTTTGGATTTTTTTAACCGCAGATGAACGCGGACAAGCGCGGATAAGATGTAGGGTGCGCTAGGCGCACCTTAACTGGTTAATTATCTCAATCATGGATGCAAATGACACTCTCATGGTGGCTAATTTTTAGGTACGTAGTTGCGCTTCA
The DNA here is from genome assembly GCF_020737865.1 of Microcoleus sp. PH2017_35_SFW_U_B. Classification (NCBI taxonomy): domain Bacteria; kingdom Bacillati; phylum Cyanobacteriota; class Cyanophyceae; order Oscillatoriales; family Microcoleaceae; genus Microcoleus; species Microcoleus sp. PH2017_35_SFW_U_B. The sequence continues at coordinate 36,855 of NZ_JAEQDE010000078.1, read as the reverse complement.
GCGCTCTTATATATATAAGACAAGAGCGCTGAAGCGCAACTACGTACCTTATATTTAATATGACAGTTGCATCTAGGACTTTATTTATTTTGCTTACCATTCAAAGTCTCTCTGCACATATTCGGCTAATTCTCGATTGTGCGGCTGAAAATATTCGTGCAGTCGCTGACAGACAACATCATTCGCCGGCTGATAATTACCACCGTTATATTGTTTGTAGTCGCGGAGTTGATAATCTGGTAAATCTAAAAAATTAAAGACTTGGCTGAGTGTCGCAGCCGGATTCGCATAAAATTCTTCACTCTGCAATATTAAAAACTGTTCCCTGGGAAAAAGATTCATCCACTGTTTGAGACTGCAAACATAAAGACTCTTATAAATATAATGACAATCTTTCCAATAACTTTTATCTGCTAAACTTGTTTCGGTAGCGTCTGCGAGTAATTGTAACTCGGCATCGATCGCCTTTTCAAACGTCCTGGATTCCGTTCCGCGCCTCACCAGCATTTGATAGTGCGACAAAGCGCGATCGACTGGATTTCGCAAAATCACAATCAGCTTAACTTTTGGCAAACATCCGTGCAATCTTGACGCAGCTAGCGGGTGAGTCAGATAAGTCGGAGTTGCTTCTCCTGTCAAAAAATGATGCGCGTCTATTGGCGGCGGAAAGTGCGCTTGATACCAAGCTAATCCTTTGTTGAAATGTTCTGAGAAGAAACAGATTTCTTTATTGGCAGCAGGTAAAATCTGCGGGTGCGAAGTGATATATTTGTAGAGAGAAGTTGTGCCGCACCTCGGAGAACCGATGATGATGAAATCGGGTTCGCGCAATTGGGTTGAATTCCATTTTACTTGCGACAGTTCCGGGCGAGATGCTACAGTTTGCAAGCGGACTGCGGTTTGGAAAAGGGCGATCGACTCCTGGATTTTTCCCTGCTTGCTCAGCGCCACAGCCAAGTTAATGTAGGCTAAGGGAAAATTTGGCAAAATCTCGATAACTTCGCGGTACAGAGCCACCAAACCGTCAATGAGAGGAGAATCTTTGGGGAGGGGCGCGTACATTAACGGGAAGTAAGCGGCGGTAAAGTTTGGTTGCAGGAGAATGGCTTTTTGGTGACAGGCGACGGCTGCGGCAATTTGGCCGTTTTGTTGCAGGGCTTTTCCTAAATCGTAGTAAGCTGAGGGCGAATTGGGATTTTGGACGATCGCATTTTCGTAAAGCGCGATCGACTGTTGCAATTTCCCCTCTTCCTTTAGTGAATCTGCCACAGAACTGTCATCAAAGTTCATACTGGAATCCTGTAATAACCGCGCATCATCACCTTAATATCTAAATGCTTCATTTGGGCCGTAGAAGCATCGTGAATCATATTTTCAGTCGGTGCAATATAAGCCTCACCCGGTGCAATTCTCAGCTTCACCACCGGATATTCTGGGTAGCGCTGCATAAACTGATAAGTTAACTGTCGCGTCCAAGGTTTCCCAATATCAGCACCAGAACATCCCAGCATTTGAAAAATGTCCATCTCAGTCAAATTCACAAACAAAAAATAACGGCTGTCCCGCCCTAAATTCACACAAATCCGATTAGTAGCCTCCTGCTTTTTATCCAGCGGCAGATTGTCCCAACTATCAGTATGCAAACCGTTGCGACAACCGCGTTTGTTATCAATTGTCGCCGTACTCAATCCCGGCTGTCGGCCTCCCATACCGCTGATAACTGGCGACGAATCCGACAGACAAAAAGGCTTAAAATAGTCAATTAGTCGATCGAGTATCTGTCCGCATTTTTTCTGAGACTTAAACTCAGCCACCTGTAGGGGAGTGGTTAGCGAAGCGATAGCAGCATCAGCCAACAAAGCCAAAACATCCGCAGGTAAACGCACAATTCCGACACCCGCATAGTGGGGCGGCGGTTCGTCTGTCCAAAGCAGTGCCGACTCTGCGGGCGTCGGTTCCCTCCAAGGTTCTTTGGGCATAAAAGCACCTTCACAATACTGAAGGCTATCGGGCGAAGTGTCAACAGCTAGCTGCGTACCCGAACTCAGCCACACTCGGGGAATTGTGCACTCTTTTGTAGTTTCTAACTCCAGATTTTGACAGCGATAAATTACTATACTTTGACGGAGATTGCACATTATTTAATATTGCTCAATCGCACTTACTAAAAACCTGTTTGCAGCATCGAACTTTAGTCATATATTCCCTATTTGAAGTTCGTAGTAAGGACTTTAGTCCTATCTTCTAAGTTTCAGGTTCGTAGTAAGGACGGGAGCATCTCACTTTTGCAAAAAAGCAATTTCTTTACAGTGCGAGCGTCCCCGCTCGCGATCTATACTCGCGAGCGGGGACGCTCGCACTGTAAAATCAAAACATCAAAACTGAGATGCTCCCGTAAGGACTTTAGTCCTATCTTCTAAGTTTGTAAAGCAAGGACTGAAGTCCTGACTGCGAACTTTTTAAAGTTGGGAAATCTTGCTTAATGAGTGCAATGCGTGCAGTGAGTGCAGTGAGAACACATCGCCCCAACCTCAAACCCTTCAGCATTCGGGAACTGCCAGAGAGTTTGTGTTAAAGTTGTGCGATCGACATTCTGGCGAGGAACCGAAGAAAAAGTCAAGACGCGGGCTTCATCGTCTGTGCTTTCCACCAAAATTTCGCCCTCAGCAACCTTAATTGCATCTCGGTGCAAAATGCTGATCCCGAACATTCCAGTCATTCCCAATTCTGACAGTTTACCCGCAATTTCATTCAGGAATTCCGAGTTATTGACAACTGCTGCTGAGCGTTCAACTGCTGCCAAAACAGCTTCAGTAACGCGGACAAATTCTAAGGGAAACCAAACCCATTCGCCTGATGCTTGATTTTGTTCCACCTTCCACATATAAGGAATAGCATCGCCGTATTCTGCGGTTGGCTTGACATAAGCATTGTTGCCATCAAACTCTTCAACCAACCTCTCGTTATCCGAGAGGTCAAAGTGTTTGTGAAGCAAGCAGATGCCCACCTGTTTTTGCAAGCCGTGACTGCGGATGATAGCACCGAGTTCGGTCATGTTGTCTTGGGCTTGTTCCAGCAGGTCTCTTGCCGTGAAAAAATGCTCTAAACTATCGAAAACATCTGGCTTGTAAGATGTCAGCATACAGGTTTAGGTTCCTTCTAAATATTCACTAAGTAGACGATATTTAACTTTTGCTCAAATGTCAACTAATTGCTCGCTATTCGCAGATTAATCTTTCTTATGCGTGAATATACCGGGATTTTATGAAAAATACCAAAACCTGTTGCTGTTTTAGAGCCTAAGCTAAAATAAATATAAAATATCAGATCTAAAATCACTTAAAATGGTATATTCACCTGCTCCTTGGCACCTGCAAGGTTATGCTGTTCAGACTTTGCAATTGGTAGATGTAGCACGAGTGCGCCCCTTGGTTCCCTCTGAGTTAGAAATTGTCTGTTTATTGCCAGGAAAAACGCTAGGTGGCATTTATATATCCTCCTACGGGCTGGGTTCCGTGATGGAGTACAATGAGTTAATTGTAGTTAGCGCGATCGCCAGTTATGCAGGAAAATGGGGCGCTTGGATTTCGCACATCTACGTAGACAACCCTAACTCAGTAGCTGGCGGGCGCGAAATTTGGGGACTTCCTAAAGAATTAGCTCAGTTTAGTTGGGAAGGCAGCGATTCAGTAAAAGCATCACCGCTAGGCTACCGCGTCACAGTTAGCCAAGGAAATCTGCAACTGTGCAGTCTCAATTACAGCAAACAAAGTTTTGGATTTCCCCTACCTTTGAGCGGAAATATTTTTAGCGCCGATCGCACAAATTTGCTAATGTTTAAAGGAGAGTTCCAGTCTCGCATCGGCTTTATCAAAGGCGAAGTAGAAATCTCTGAAGAGAGTCATTTTGCCAATCTAAATTTAGGTCAGCCATTGCTCGCAGTTGGCTGCGAAGAGATGCATTTAATTGCAGGTGCGCCGAAACTTGTAGGGAACATAGCTGCTGAATTCACTTATTAGCTGGAATCGGTAGGTGGGCAATATAAATATATAGCGGCTATCAGAAAGATGAGGTACGTTGTTGGGCTTTAGCCCTCTTTGTCTGGGAGGTTATGTAAGCTGTCAGTCATACCTCATCTTTCTGAGAACCGCTATATAGCCTTTCTTAAAAAGATGAGGTACGTAGTTGGGCTTGGGCCCTCTTCGTTTAGTGGTTATATAAGCTGTCAGTCATACCTCATCTTTCTGAGAACCGCTATATATCTTTTGCAAAATTCCTTTTAATCAAATTTTGGAACGGGCAAGATGCCCGTTCCACAAAAAGAATTTTTTCTGTGGAACGGGCAGAAGAGCCCGTTCCTAGCTATTTTTGCAAAAGGTTTAATGCCCACCTTACTTTACTCAAATTAAATGCCAGCGCCCGGAGCGACTTGGGCACCCATTTCTAAAACTGTACCGCGCAGGAAATCAATTTGCTCTTGAAAGTCCATGCCTTGAATCTTTCCTAATAAAGCTTGTCCAGCTTCGGGAAGTTGATAGTTAGGAGGCACGGGAATAATAGTTCCTTCATCCATTACCACCTTCTAAAGTAGGGTTCGTAGTGAGGACTTCAGTCCTTCTTAATTTTTGCGGACTAAAGTCCTCACTACCAACTTTCTACAGTAAGGTTTGTAGTGAGGACTTCAGTCCTTATTAATTTTTGCGGACTAAAGTCCTCACTACGAACCTTTTTTTACGTAGGAACCGAGATAATAGGATTTCAAAGAAAATAGGCTGGAACACAGCCAGCCTAGAATCAGGAGAACTTTAATGGAAACTTGTGGAAATTCTAGCTAAACAAACCCGAAATACCGCCGACTGCTATTGCTCCAGCCAATGCCGAAACCACCACAGAAGTTAGAGCCGTACCGAACAACCACCAAGCAGCAGTTGCGGCGGCTTCCCGCGCATCTTCTGCTTGCTGTTTGGTCTTGTTCTTGATCTCTTTAATCCGTTTTTTGGCTTCAGTTTGCAGGCGTTCGGCGCGCAATATAACGCTGTCCCGGGCTCCTTCCATTTGGTCAACAATTCGGTGAGCGTCTGTCTCGGAAATATCGGAACGAGAACTCAGTAGCGCTACTAAAGTACCGCGATCGAATTCACCCAAACGCTGTTTAATCGCGTCAAATCCGGCCTGCGGATCGTCAAATACTTTGCGGAAGTCCCGCTTGATTCCTTCGTAATTGAGCTCCGGCCGATCGAGCGAATTGAGGTAATCCCGGATTTTTGAGAAAATACCGTCAATTGTTGACTGGAACTTGTCTTGTACCATTTGAATTTGTTCGACAAACTCGTTGCGGACAGATTCAATACGATCGGCAATTTGGTTCGCTTCCTCTTCGGAAATGTCTTCCCGCTGGGACAGCAAGGCTACCAAAGTACCGCGGTCAAAGTGCTTCAGCCGATCGCCCAAACTTTGCATCCCCGCTCCGGGTTCGTTAAACAGCAACTGCAAATCTCGCTTGATACCGTCAGGATTGAGCTCTTCCTTGTCCGTATTCCGCAAGTAATTTTCCAAACTTCCTTGGAAATCCTTGACAGTTTTTTGAGCGCGAGATGCCAAGCGGCGGGGCGATTTCACGATGCTGCGAATCGAATCTTGCACGCGATCGATCGTCCGATTGATTTGTTCTTCGCTCAAATCTTCGCGCTGCGAAAGCAACTTGACCAAGGTTTCGCGATCGACCTGAGACAGTCTTTCCCGCAGCGCCAAGGCACCTTCTTTCGGATTTTCAAACAATTTGGTCAAATCCCGATTGATGCCTTCAGGATCGAGTTCTTCCAGGTTAGTATGGCGCAGGTACTCGCCAATTTGGGCAGTAACTTCCTCGTACTGCTGCTTAGCTTTATCTGCCACAATTTGCGGTGCGTGGATAATGTTGTCGCGCACGGATTCGATTTTGTCGATCGCCCCATTTACCTGTTCTTCGCTGAGATCTTGGCGCTGCGACAGCAGTTGCACCAGAGTATCGCGATCGAATTGAGACAAGCGTTCTCTCAGCGCTTTCAAACCAGCTTGCGGGTCGCTTAACAGCGTTTGAAACTCGCGCTCGATCGCTTCAGGATTGAGTTCTTCCTTATTAGTATTGCGGAGATACTCTTCTACCTTTTGGCGCACTTCTTGCGCTTTCGATTTCGCTTGCTCTTGCAATTCTTGTGCTTTGGAAATTACGCGATCGCGCGAACTTTCGAGCCGCCCGATTAACTGATCCGCTTCCTCGGGGCTAAAATCTTCCCGCTGGCCGAGCAATTGTACCAGAGTATCGCGATCGAAGTGTGACAGGCGATCGCGCAAAGCCTCAAAACCAGCATCGCGATCTTCCAACAGCGCTTGGAAGTCCTTCTCGATACCTTCAGGATTCAATTCTTCCTTGCCAGTCGATCGCAAATAATTCTCAATCCGACTACGCAAATCTTGAGACTGTTCCTCACCAGCAGCACCTTGCACAATTTCCAGAACTTCTTGGCGCACGCTTTCAAGCTGTTCAGAAATTTCCGCAGCCTGTTCCGGACTGAAGCCCTCACGGCGCCTCAGAATGCCTGCAAAATACTCAGGATTTAACATCTCTAACTGGCCCAAAACAGCTCCCGGAGAAGCTTCGGCATCGTAAATAACATCCCTAAATTCCTGCTTGATAGTTTCTCGGTTGAGATGCCAAGGTTGAGCATTCAGCAAGTAATTTTCCACATCAGCCTTCGCTGTATTGAAAGGCAGCGCAGGCACTTTGTCGCCCACCTTAGAAGCCAAAGATTTAGCTTGTTCCTTGCCTTTTTCAGTCAATTGCTGCAACTGACCAGAGATTTTTTCCACATCCAAATCCGACAAATCCGTCCGCGACAAAACAGTGCCGACAAGAGCTTCCACACCCAACAGCATCGCGCGCTTCATGCCGCTGCTGGATTCTGATTTGTTTTCCCGACTTTCCAGAATTTGAGATAGCTTGGCATTGAGTTCATCAGACTTCAGCAAATCTGGAGCCGCAAACTTGAGAAAATCAACCAACTCTAAATTCGGGTCTTTCTTATCTTGCTGCTTGCCGAAAGTTTGCTTCCAAACACCTTCGAGTTGGTCGGCAACTTGATTGATTTCTTCCTTAGAAAAATCGCTGCGGCTGCTAATTAAATCCACAAAAGTCTGGCGGTTAACATTCTTCAGAACATCGCTTCCCGCCAGAGATTTGATATCAGTATCGCCCAGCAACTTTTCAAATTGACCGCGAATTTCCTTAACATCCAGCTTCGGTAACTGCAAAGAACCGACATAATCTTGGATGGTTTCGCGAATGCTATCCGGGTCTACAGCCGAGCCCAACTCGCGGCGGACAGCAGCCACAGACGCCTCTACAGTGTTTACCATTTGGTCGCTAGCCATCTTGCCGCCGATCGCGGAACCAGCAGTACCCATGACACCTTGAATGCCGGAAAAAGCAGTTTTAATCAAGGAACCAATCATCGAACCGACGGCGCTAGAACCGAGCCATACCAGCGTTAAAAAGTACGCCGACCAAATGACCACACCAATAATTGCCGCTCCATCTACCGAGGCAATTGAAGTTAGTTTGACCGCCAGAAAACAAGCTAAGAATAAAGCTAGGTTAACTGTGACTAAAATCCAACCGCCGACCAAGCCTTCGATCTTGCGAACTTTAGTGCCCAAACTTTCGGACTCATCATCGTCATCGTCGGGTAAAGCCTCATCCCAGTTGGAGATTTTGGCGGCGATCGAGAAATTTGTTAACAGGAATTGGAAGCCAAAAGCCATGATGACTCCGGCGATTAATGCCACAAAAAACTGAGGGCTCAGAAACATCAGCCCTCCGAGATCGGGGTGGTCAAACGGGACATCTATTTCTATTGGCATTTGAGCAATATTGAATTTGGGACTGTACAGCGACATTAATAACTCGCTTTCAAACATAAATTACCTCCTAAAGTTTGATGCCGAATTAGGCATATTGAAATCTGCCCCTAACTTTTAAGTAGGGGATTTGCAACTTTTTAGATGGTGGTTTGTTTCGTCAGGCTTTATCTTACAGAAGCCTTGATTCGTGCAATCCGGATGAGTAGTAAATCAGTTCTCTAGCTATGTCATCCTTACTGCTGATTATGGCTCTTGAAGCTGAAGAATAAATCCCTCTAAAGTCAGAAATGGTTTTTTTTGTGAGTGATAGCAGCAGAGTTCGCCCAAAAAAGGCAAGTGTTTGTAGGGGCGAAGCATGACCGCAGTGAATATAAGATTATAACTAATAACTTATATGCGGTCATGCTTCGCCCTCTTCAAAAACCAGATGCACCCGGCAAGTTTGAAGCGGGGGCGATCTATAGTAGTAAGGTACGATGCGGCGCACCCTACATATCGTAGAGTGCGCTCTATAGTTAGGATTCCGTTTGATTTTCCGGGAGAAAACGAGCTAGTAATTCCGGGCGATCGAGCTGCATAATCAGTCGTATGATTTCAAGAGGTTCAAGTTGAATCAAAGGCTCAATTATTGGGGCTAATTCTTCATCGATTTCGCCAAATCTTACTTGTAATATACTCTCAAGAGTCTCGCGTTTACTTTGCTGAATACCTTGCTGAATACCTTGCTGAATACCTTGCTGAGTTGCTTCTTCAAGCCGTTTTAAATAGAGCGGTGACAGTTCCATAATTAACTCCCGATCTTCTCGATCTATGTCTTGGCGGACTTCTCATATCGTTCGCAAGTTGTACAACAATTCTAACGCGTTCAACCGAAACAAATTATCAGACGGTAATTCTCTCAATTCGGTAATAGCTTGCTTTTGCACGTTTCCCTTCCCCAAAACCCTAAGCCACAGCGTTTCGGGAGTGCGGGGGAGTTGGTGAATAGCAATGATTGCTGCTTTCAGAGACACATTCAAAAAATAAACTCCACTTACCCAATTTTCAGGTTCAGAAGTCGCCCCAAATCCAGCTAGCATCGCATCGGAAACAGTCGGCGACAGTATCCAGAGTTGGGGCAAATCAGCCTCTGCAATCTGGGTATTATCTCTAGTGGCGACTCGTTCATATTCAGCATGGACATCAAAGAGTTTACCCAGACAACTGCGAATTTCTCCGGTTTGCACAGGACTGCGGAATGGTTCAATTACAGCGGGTTTTGCTGCAATTTGACCCAGAATGCCGAGGGCTGTGGGTTCTACATCAGGTTCCGCTTTTGGGGCAAAGAAAACGTCAATCTGCCTCACTTCTCCAGCAATGTCATGGCTGGTTGCGACATTACCGAGAGGGGTTAATAGTTCTTTGAGATATTGTTTTGCGAATTGATCGTGAATGAATCTGGTCATGAAAATTATCAGCTATAAACTGTTTAAAAACCTCGCTATCAACCAATACCGTTGGGTTAAAACCGTCTTGGAGTCAAAACGATCGCAAAAATAGACTCTGCGTTGGCGAAGCCTGCCCGAAGGGCTTATGCTTCGTTCCTCTCTTCGGACAAGCCTAACTGAACCGTATTGAGCTATCAACTGTCAACTGTCAACTGTCAACTGTCAACTGTCAACTGTTTGCAGCATTTCCCCTCACAGTTGCGCCGGCTGCGAATACAGCCGTACTCCTCAAAACGTTCGCTGTGTTTGCGAACAGTAGGATAGGCTACCAGATGTAAAGGAATTCCGATTAATTTGTACAGCAATCGACCAGCAGCATGAAGAATATCCCAAATTTCGCTTAAGTTAGGTTCTCGCACAAATTCTCCAATTTCATCTTGTAATGCAATCCACTGAGATAGGAGAGTAGGATGGTGACAATTATCAAATGCTGCCATACCTTTTTGATAATTTTTCCAAAGTTTATTCATAGATTTCATCAAATCAGGCTGAGTTCTGATAATATCAGAAGTTAATCTGAGATGACAATTATCCGGTATTTTAAGGAAATCAGCCAATGCGACTCTCTCAAATGCTTTTCGTCACCCTGCGGGAAGACCCCGCAGAAGCAGAAATCCCCAGCCACAAACTATTACTCCGTGCTGGATACATCCGACGCATCGGTAGCGGTATTTACGCTTATCTCCCTTTGATGTGGCGAGTTCTTAAAAAAGTATCCCAAATTGTGCGCGAAGAAATGGACGCTACCGGCGCTCAAGAATGTCTCCTCCCGCAACTGCAACCGGCCGATTTGTGGCGGGAATCCGGCCGCTGGGATACCTACACTCAAGCTGAAGGTATTATGTTTGCTATGAAGGATAGGCAGCAGCGAGAAGTTGGACTGGGCCCGACTCACGAAGAGGTAATTACTACAATTGCTAAGGATATGATTCGTTCTTATCGGCAATTACCCGTACATCTCTATCAAATTCAAACTAAGTTTCGTGATGAAATTCGCCCGCGTTTTGGGTTGATGCGTGGCCGCGAATTTATTATGAAAGATGGCTATTCTTTTCACACGAGTGAAGAAAGTTTGAAGAAAACTTATCAGGATATGGCTCAAGCTTACAGCAATATGCTGCGCCGATCGGGCTTGGAATTCCGAGCGGTAGATGCTGATTCTGGTGCGATTGGCGGCTCTGGTTCTCAAGAGTTTATGGTGCTGGCAGAAGCGGGTGAGGATGAAGTTCTATATACTGAAGATGGTCAGTATGCTGCTAATGTGGAGAAGGCTGTGTCGATGCCTGCTGATGCCCAAGCTTCGCCTTTTGCAAGTTTTGAAAAGCGGGAAACGCCGGGAACTGAAACAATTGCTAAACTTTGCAAGTTTTTGAAGTGTTCTCCGACGCAAGTTGTCAAAAATGTGCTTTATCAGGCTGTTTATGATAATGGCATGACTGTCTTGGTGTTGGTAAGCATTCGCGGTGACCAAGATGTGAATCAGGTAAAGTTGCTGAATGAATTGACAAAGTTAGCGGGAAATTATCAAGCTAAAACTGTTTTGTTTTTGACTGTTCCTGATGTGGAAGCTCAGCGGAAATGGGCGGCTAAATCTTTGCCTCTGGGTTATATGGCTCCGGATGTTGCTGATGATTATATCGCTGGAAGTAAGGAGGTAAATTCTAAGTTTTTGCGTTTGATCGATCGCACTGCCGTCGATCTAACAAACTTTGTCACTGGTTCTAACGAGTCAGGATACCACGTGGTCGGCGCCAATTGGGGTAAAGAATTTCCTCTGCCAGCAACGGTTGTGGGCGTCAGAACTGCTAAAAAGGGCGATCGGGCGGTGCACAATCCCGAACAAACTTTGCAAACCGCCAGAGGCATCGAAGTCGGCCACATCTTCCAATTAGGCACCAAATACTCGCAAGCCATGGGCGCCACCTACACCAGCGAACAAGGCGAAGAAATGCCCTTTATCATGGGCTGCTACGGCGTCGGCGTGTCGCGGCTGGCTCAATCTGCGGTAGAACAATCCTACGATAAAGACGGAATAATCTGGCCAGTGGCGATCGCGCCGTATCACGCCATCATTAGCATCCCCAATATTTCCGACGCCCAACAAGTAGAAGTCGCCGAAAAACTCTACAATGAACTCAACCAATCCGGAATTGAAACCTTACTAGATGACCGCGACGAACGAGCAGGAGTTAAATTCAAAGATGCAGATTTAATCGGCATTCCCTATCGCATTGTTCCGGGTCGTTCGGTGAAATTAGGGAAAGTTGAAGTTGTGGAAAGAGCAACTCACAAAGCCCATGAAATTCTGATTGAGGAAGTCAATTCTACTTTAAAACAGTGGATTGATGCTGCCATCAAATAAGTTTTTGTAACGGTAATACCAATTTAATGTGAAGTTGCATATATCTCGATCCCCTAAATTCCCCTGGTGGGAGGGGGGACTTTGACCGGAATCTTGTCCCCCCCTTAATTAAGGGGGGTTAGGGGGGATCGGATTCGGGAGTAGCCTCACAAAAAATTGGTATAAGGTGCTTGCTGCACCTACATTGAGGCTAGCAAGGTGCGCGCAGCGCACCCTACATAAACTTATATAAAACTTAAAACTCGACATGAATCTGAACCTAAATCAGTTTCTTCGATTCCCTCAATCCCGAATAGGGCGCTACTTAGCCCAAGTAACTCTCGTGGCGATCGCTTACGCCGTGGGGGCGAGGCTAGCATTTGCAATTCAAGGTGTCAATCCCTTTGCTTCCTCGGTGTGGCCGCCCGCAGGAATTGCACAAGCCGGACTTTTATTGTTTGGCCCAAAAGCCTGGCCTGCGATTGTTTTGGGTATATTTTTCCTCAATTTAGTTAACCCAAGCGAACAGATATTTGCAATTTGGGTGGGAGGCAACGTAGGAGCAGTTTTGCAAGCTGTTTTTGCAGCCACTGTGCTGCGCTGGCTGGGGTTTCGTCCGTCTCTAGAACGTTTGAAAGATGTAGTTAATTTAATTTTATTGGGCGGTTTAGTTTCTACTCAGATTAGTTGCACTATTGGCGCGTTTTCCATATATTTAGCTGGCAAAGTAGATTGGGCAGAATACTGGTCGCTCCGGTGGAATTGGTGGCTGGGAGATGCAATGGGAGTTTTAATTTTAACTCCTTTGATTTTAATATTTTTGCGTCCTAAGGCAACCGCCGATCGCTTAAAAAGACAAACCGAACTCCCTAAAAATTATTTAATTTGGCGGGGAGTATGGTTAATATTATTAATTGGGGTAAGCTGGCTTGTCTTTGAGTCAAAAAATGAAGCTTCTATTTCTCGCTATCCCCTGGAATATTTGCCGTTTCCTTTGATAATTTGGGCGTCGCTCCAATTCGGTCAGCGGGCCGCTGTCTTAGGATCGTTTCTTGTGTCAAGTATCGCAATTTTTGGCAGTTCTCACGGATCTGGGCCATTTATAGCTAAAGCCGAAAATATTAGTCAGGCTATCTTATTTTTACAAGCTTTTATGGCGGTAGTTACGATTACTTCGTTGTTATTAGCCGCGACGGTAGCCGAACGCGCGGAGGCAGAAAAATCTCTGCGAGTAAGCGAAATTAAATATCGAGAATTGGTGGAAAATGCTAACAGTATTATTGTCAAACTATCTCCCGACGGCACGATTACTTTTTTTAATGAGTTTGCAGAAATATTCTTTGGCTACAATCAGGAAGAAATCCTGGGGAAAAGTGCTGTGGGAACAATCATTCCCATGAGCGACATCGAAGGGAATAACTTAGAGTTGGTTTACAATCAGATTTTACAAAATCCCGATCGCTTTACTAGCTATGAAAATGAAAATATTCGGCGTAACGGATCTCGCGTTTGGGTGTCTTGGGCAAATAAGCCGCTGGTTGATGCAGCAGGAGAACTTTTGGGCATCCTCTGCATCGGGACAGATATCACCGATCGCCGAAAAGCTGAAATAGAGCTGCTTCATCTGAACGAAAAGCTGGAAATCCGAGTTGCAGAGCGGACAAATGCCCTGAAACAAAGCGAACTTCAGCTACAGAAACAGAAATCGGCATTAATTGATTTAGCCAAAAATAAAGCGCTGAATCAAGGCGACTTAACCAAAGCGCTTCAAGAAATCACTGAAACTGCTAGCCGTACTCTGGAAGTTGCGCGATCGAGTATCTGGTTGTACGATCGCCCTAAATCCAAGATGGAGTGCCTGGATTTGTTCGATCGCGCCCTCAACCAGCACTCAGAGGGTATGGAATTAGCAGAAGCAGACTATCCTGTCTATTTTCAAGCACTCCGAGAAGAGCGCGCAATTGCTGCCTTTGACGCCCAAAAAGATTTTAGAACTAGAGAATTTGTGGAAGCTTACCTAATTCCGTTAGGCATCACTTCCATGCTAGATACGCCGATTCAGATAGGCGGAGAAACAGCAGGAGTCCTCTGTTTAGAACACGTAGGAATGCCGCGTTATTGGACTATCGAAGAACAAAGTTTCGCTGTTTCTCTAACAGACTCTGTAACTTTTGCAGTGGAAGCGCGAGAACGCCAGCGCGCTGAAGCAGCCCTGCGACAAGCTGAGGCAAAATACCGCAGCATATTTGAAAATGCGATCGTCGGCATCTTTCAAACTACTCCAGATGGAGAATATCTTAGCGTCAACCCAGCTTTAATTCGCATTTATGGTTACAGTTCCTGTGAGGAAATGCTGGAAAAGTTAACTGATATCAACCGCCAGCTATATGTAGACCCGGAACGCCGCGCCGAAGTCATCCACTTAATGCGAACAAACGGCAAAGTATCGGATTTTGAATCTCAAGTTTACCGCCAAGATGGCAGTATAATTTGGATTTCCGAAAATGCTTATACTGTCTGCGACATACATGGAAATTTGCTTTATTACGAAGGTACTGTCGAAGATATCACAACTCGCAAAGAAGCTGAAGCAGCTTTGCGCTTAGAACAAGAAAAATCTGACCGTCTCCTCCTCAACGTTTTGCCGCAAGCGATCGCCGAAAGACTCAAACAAGACCAAAGCATCATCGCCGATACTTTTGCCGAAGTCACAGTATTGTTTGCAGATATAGTCGGTTTTACTCAAATTAGCTCCCAAATTTCTCCGCCGGAATTAGTTTCCTTGCTTAACGAGATTTTTTCGACATTCGATCGCCTAGCCCAAAAGCACGGATTGGAAAAAATCAAAACCATTGGTGACGCTTATATGGTAGTTGGAGGGCTGCCGATGCCCCGCAGCGATCACGCAGAGGCGATCGCCCAAATGGCCCTGGATATGCAGCAGGCAATTATTGACTTCAGCAATACCAACAATCAAGATTTCAGCATCAGAATCGGCATCAACAGCGGCCCGGTTGTCGCCGGAGTCATCGGCATCAAAAAATTTATCTACGATTTGTGGGGAGACACAGTTAACACCGCTTCCCGTATGGAATCTCACGGCTTACCCGGTCAAATTCAAGTTACATCTGCAACTTACGAGCGATTGCAGGACAAGTATTTATTAGAAAGTCGCGGCACCATTGAAGTCAAAGGCAAAGGCGAGATGAACACTTATTTTCTCACAGGAATCAAGTTATAAAATAAGGAAGATGAAAGAGGCAAAAAGGAAGAAGTAATAGTAGTTGTAGGGTGTGTCGCTAGTGAAAAAACCTCAATTTAAATCAATTTTTTGAGTAGCAACGCACCTGTGCTTAGCCCGTACAAACAAAGCCAACAATTCTATTTAAATAATTAAAAATTCCCTAATAGTTTTGACGGTTGGTATAGTTAGTTAAAAATATAAAAGTCACTATGAACCAAAACAAAAATCAATTTATGCGATTTATTCAATCTATAAATTGGCAATATTTAGGAAAAATAGCTGTCATTGCCTTTGCTTACGCTTTAGGAGCTAAAATAGCATCTTCAATCCCCGGCGTGAATAAATTAGCTACCTGCGTCTGGCCGCCCGCAGGAATTGCCCAAGCAGCAGTTTTATTATTTGGTCGGCGCCTTTGGCCGGGAATAGCTTTAGGCGTATTTTTTTACGAGACTCTCAACCTCAAAATATCCTTAATAAATGCAACAATTAGTGCTTTTTGCGGTTGTTTGCAAGCTTTATGTGCATTTACTTTGCTGCAACAGTTCAAGTTTCGCCCCTCACTGGATCGACTAATTGATGTAGTCAGTTTAATCTTTTGCGGTGCTGTAGTTGCCACTCAAATCAACTGCACTCTCGGCACGCTGCGGCTGTGTTTGACTGGTCTTATTGACTGGAGCGAATATTGGGAAATTCGGTGGAATTGGTATCTTGGAGACACCTTAGGAGTTTTGATTTTTACTCCTATGCTGCTAATCTTTTACCAAAAGATAGCGACACGCAATCAACAAAAAATTAAGATTAAAACACTTGTAAATATAATTTTATGCGCCATATGTTTGCTACTATTAATAATAGTCAGTTGGCTAGTATACACATCAAAAACTGATAGTAATCTATCCGGCTATCCCCTAGAATACTTGCCATTTCCGTTGGTGATTTGGGCAACCATTCAATTCGGTCAGCGCGGAGCTGTTTTAGCATATTTTATTGTATCCAGTATTGCCATTTGGGGAGGCTCTCAGGGATCTGGCCCGTTTATTACCAAAGCCATAAATATTAATCAAGCAATCTTATTTTTGCAGGCTTTCATGAGCGTAATTGTAATTACTTCGCTGCTGTTAGCTGCCACAGTAGCAGAACGCGCATCAGCAGAGGATTTGCTGCGGCAAAGCGAAGTTAAGTATCGGGAATTGGTCGAAAATGCTAACAGCATTATTTTAAAACTAGATACAGAAGGTAATATTACTTTTTTTAACGAGTTTGCACAGAATTTTTTTGGTTACAGAGAAGAAGAAATACTGGGAAAACACGCAGTTGGCACAATTCTACCCCAGACAGATACAGGGGGAAACGACCTGGCCGTGTTATTGAGCAATATTTTAAATAACCCGGAACAGTATACAACAAATGAAAATGAAAGTATGCGGCGCAGTGGATCTCGCGTTTGCGTATCCTGGGCAAATAAACCGCTGTTTGATGCGGCCGGAAAGTTCGCGGGGCTGCTGGCAATCGGTACGGATGTCACAGACCGCAGGCGGGCTGAAATTGCGCTTTGCAAGCTGAATGAAGAGTTAGAATCTAGAGTTGAAGAACGAACTAATGCTCTCAATGAAACTTTAAATGCACTGCGAGTTCAACAAGCACAGTCAGAACGGTTGTTGTTGAATATTTTGCCTGAAGAAATAGCAAATCGGTTGAAGCGGGGAGATAGCACGATCGCAGATACTTTTGCTGATGTTACTGTATTATTTGCGGACATCGTAGGTTTTACTCAATTGAGTGCGCGAGTTTCTCCAACAGAATTAGTTGCGTTGCTGAATGATATTTTTTCGACTTTTGACAACTTAGCAGAAAGGCACGGTTTGGAAAAAATTAAGACGATTGGCGATGCTTACATGGTAGTGGGAGGGCTGCCAATTACTCGCCCAGATCACGCAGAGGCGATCGCAGAAATGGCCCTGGATATGCAGCAGGCAATTATTGAATTCAGCAATACCCACAATCAAGATTTTAGTATCAGAATCGGGATCAATACCGGCCCGGTTGTCGCTGGAGTCATCGGCATTAAAAAATTTATTTACGATTTGTGGGGAGACACCGTTAACACAGCTTCCCGCATGGAATCTCACGGTTCGCCTGGGTGCATTCAGGTGACAGTGGCAACTTATCAGCAATTGCGAGAAAAGTATTTTTTTGAAAGCCGCGGTGCGATCGAAGTTAAAGGTAAGGGGAGGATGACTACTTATTTACTGAAATGCCGAAAATTCCTCTAATACCATTTTTCTCTAAAAGTTAAAATTTCCTGGACGCATCAATGCCCAAGAAACCGGGTTTTTTATCTAAATTTAAGGTTATGATGCAGTGTTTATCTAAAAAAACCCGGTTTCTGCCTCAACTTTTTCAGTATATAAAAGTAAGGGCGATCGCACTTTTAATGTATACGATCGCCCTTTGCTCAACTAACAAGATTATTTAAAGCTTGTAAAGATTAATTCCAGCTTCCTTAGCCATAATTTCCAAACCCTTGTGCTCCAAGGTTTTAATCGCCTTCGTAGAAAGGTGTAACTTGACCCAACGCTTCTCCTGCGGCCACCAAATCCGCTTCCACTGCAAATTTGCTTCTTGCAACTTGTGAGTGCGGTGGTGCGAGTGAGAAACCGCAAAACCGTTGTTCGCCTTCTTGCCCGTTAGCTGACATTTCCGTGACATATTGCCCTCCAGACTACTTTTTTTTGATGCAGCCTTTTATTATATATCAACTGCGTAGAACCCCCCTAGCCCCCCTTGTTAAGGGGGGGACAAGAAAACCTCCGATCGCTCTCTCAGCAAGGGAAATCAACTTTTGCTTCCGCAGTTGGCTTGCGCTTGGGCTAAGGTATGTTGTTGGGCTTTAGCCCTCTTTCCTAATCTTATAAAGAGGGCTGAAGCCCAACAACGTACCTAGTTTGTATAAAACCACTCCCCCTTAGCAAGGGAGGGGGGTTAATTACATTGCACGTTCAGTCAATTTTGTCAAGACGTGGTTCGATCGCTCGACAAACTCCTGCATCCCTTCAGCATCGAAACCCTTCTGGGCCATCAAAGCCAAGTCATAAACGTGGTGACAAATCATGCTGGCCAACTGCGCCGAGGGAGACTCGCCGCCGCCTTGAATAATCGCACCCTGACTCAAATTAGCCAGATTTTGAATCAGCGGGTGAGACGTATTCACCAGCAAAACGTGTTCATCGGGGAATTGCGCTGCTTGCTGCTGCAAAAGCGCCGTCATATCGCGCATCCGGCGCAAAGCTTCTGGTAACAGGACGATCGCAGGTGGCGCCGCCTCAGCAGAGTCAGACTTCAAAGCTTCTGTGCGGATGTTTACTTTTGGCTTGTTGAGAGCATTTTGGAACAGTTCTTTAACTTGTTCGCTGCGAGTTTTATTAGTCGCCGGATCGACAATTTCGGCTTCTTTTTCTTTGTCAATTAGTGTGTCGTCGATGTCGGAATCCACCCGCGAGAATTTAACATCTGAGTATTCGCGTTCCAAGAAACTGATAAAGTGCGTGTCAATGAAAGAATCCATAAACAGCACTTCTAAACCTTGGCTTTTGTGCAGGGCGACGTAAGTTGCTTGTGACGCAGGTTCTGTGCAGTAAAATACGCGGTTTTCGTGGCGTTTTTGATTGCGTTCCAAATACTCTTTCAGCGTCGTGTAAGGTTGCGTCGAACTAGAACTGTCCGATTTGGGAGTGACATCTTGCCACAAATCTCCGTCCTCAGTTTGTACCTGCACTTCTGGCGTTGCAATTTCTGGCTTTTCTGCTGTTGGTTCGTAGGTGCTGCGGTAGATTAAGATATCTTCGACTTGTTTTTTGAACTTATCATCGTTGAGAGATCCAAACTTGACAAAAGTGCCGATATCTTGCCAGCAACGGATGTATTCATCGCGGTCGTCGCGGTAAAGTTCTTTTAGGCGATCGCCCACTTTCTTCGCAATATAATCAGCGATTCTTCTGACTGTGCGATTGCTTTGCAAAGAACTGCGAGAAACGTTCAGCGGAATATCGGTACTGTCAATGACTCCCCGCAGCGGCATCAAGAATTTTGGAATAATTTCTTCGCAGTGATCGCTGACAAAAACTTGGTTGCAAAATAGCTTGATATTACCTTGGGTAACATCGACATCCGGCCGCAATTTGGGAAAGAAAAGAATGCCGTTGACAATGAAAGGATAATCTGTGTTCAGGTGTACCCAAAGTAGCGGCTCGTCTTGAAACGGATAAAGATAGCGGTACAATTCTAAGTAATCTTCTTTCTGCAAATTGCTGGCTGCTTCCCGCCAAATTGCCTTATGCTTGTTGAGTTCCTCTCCCTCAAATTTGATCGGAACTGGCATGAAATCGCAGTAAGTTTTGATTAGCTGCTTAATGCGAGTGGCTTCTACATATTCTAGTTCTTCGTCTTGGAGAGTGAGAGTAATCGTAGTGCCGCGTTCGGTGCGGGCGGATTCTGATAGTTCAAAAGCGGGTGAACCATCGCAATACCAATGTACTGCTTGTGCGCCTTCTTGGTAAGAAAGGGTGTCTATGTCTACTTTCTGAGCGACCATGAAAGAAGAGTAGAAACCAAGTCCAAAGTGGCCGATAATTGCGTCGTCGCCACTGCCTTGATATTTTTGAATAAATTCTTCGGCGCTGGAGAAGGCGACTTGATTGATGTATTTTTTTACTTCGTCGGCTGTCATCCCGATGCCGTTGTCGGTAATTGAGAGTGTTTTGTTTTCTTTGTCGATCGCAATATTGATTTGTGGTTCGCCAATGTCGCCGCTGTATTCGCCGGAACGGGAAACCATTTTGAGTTTGGCTATGGCATCGACGGCGTTAGAAATTAGTTCCCGCAAGAAGACTTCGTGGTCGGTGTATAGCGATTTCTTGATAATCGGGAAAATATTCTCGGTATGGATTGAGATTGTTCCCTGTTCTAAAACTGTCATAGATTTTCTCTCTGCTGACTGATGATTAATCACTATTTATTGATTTTGGGCGATCGCGCTACATATTGCCGAAGGGATTACCACAAAAAGATGATTCGGTTTTCCTCACATCTTGCACAATTCTCAATAAGCCTTTCACGGGCGGGCAGGATGCCCAACCCCTACTCCCCACAACAAGATTTAGTTTTTGTGGAACAGGCATCTTGCCTGTTCTTGAAAATGGTGCAAACTATCATCGGCGGGCAGGATGCCCACCCCACAACAAGATTTAGTCTTTGTGGAACAGGCATCTTGCCTGTTCTTGAAAATGGTGCAAGATGTCAGTTTTCCCCACATCATAGCTCACAAAGGCAACCGCAGGACAAAGGTGCTGCCACAGCCCAATTCGCTACGCGCGCTGAGGCTGCCGCGGTGTGCGCGGGCGATCGCGCGGGCGATCGCCAATCCGAGTCCCGAACCGCCTGTATGGCGCGATCGAGATTTGTTGACTCGGTAAAAGCGATCGAATATCCGCCCTAAATCTGCCGCCGCTATCCCAATCCCGGTATCTTGCACCTGAATTATCGCCTCTTGGTGAGTGCAATCTAAGATTACTGTGACTTTTCCAACCGCCGGAGTGTATTGAATGGCGTTGACAATTAAGTTAGTAACGAGACGGTAAAGTCGATCGGCATCTCCGACAACATTCAATGGATGCTGTACGCGGATTTCGGATGTTAGCGCTACCTGGGAGGATCTCGCCAAAGCCGCCAATTCCTCGACCAAATCGCTCACCAAGTCGTTTAAACAACAAAGCTGAGGGCGATCGGATCTCGCTTGAGAGTCCATCCGCGCCAACAGCAACAAATCAGTCACTAAGTGAGTCAATCGTCGGTTTTGGCGATCGACAGTCTGCAAAATTTCCCGTGCTTCTTTCTCATCCAATTGTGGCATTAACAGCGCCGATTCTACAGTGGCTTGAGATGCCGCTAAAGGCGTTCGCAATTCGTGGGCAGCATCCGCCGTAAACTGTTGGATTTGTCGGTAAGAAGAATAAATCGGTTTCATTGCCAATCCTGCCAGCCACCAACTAGAAAAAACCACCAAAATTAACGCTGTCGGCAATCCTAACTTCAAAATTAATCTCACTGTACTGAGATAACTGTTGAAGTCTTGCAAGCTCCGTCCTACTTGAAAGTATCCCCAATCTTCCAGGGTGTTTGTGTGCAGTGATACAGAAATTTGGTGATAAATATTCCCTTTGCTGTCAGCGATTGTTTGCCAGTGTTGGGAGTTAAATGTCGGCGGCAATGTTTCGGGATAAGCGCCTGCTGTAGCAATCAATTTCCCAGAAGAGTCAAATAAACGAATATAGTAATAGCTTTGGTTGATAGCGCTTAAAATATGGCGATCGGCTAACTGTTCTTTAACGCCGTTAACTCCAATTACGCGGAGGTTTGGCAAAAGTTCATTGACGATTGGTTCTAGGCGTCCGGGTTGCTGTAGCTTGATTTCGAGGCTATCGTGGAGTGTCCCCGCTACCGATTCTAGTTCGCGATCGATCGCAATCCAGTGCGCGTGGGCGATCGCCTTATATACACCAAATCCCAACAAGCTTAAAATCAAACCCATGACTGCGGCGTAGGAAATCGCTAATTGCGATCGAGTGCGGTTAAATAGTTTATTTTGATTCACAATTCATGATTGGGTAATTGGTAATTGGTAATTGGTAATTGATTGGGATGATATTTTTTTATTTACCGCAGAGAACGCAGAGGACGCAGAGAAGGAGAAAAGAGAGAATTAGTAGAAGGGAGGAAAATAAATAGTCTTTTCTGAGTCCGCAAAGGCGGACTTTGTTTGTGTAAATGCGATTTCAACTTTTCTTAGTCCGCGGAGGCGGACATTGTTTGTGTAGACGCGGTTTCAACCGCCGAGTCTAAAAGTAATTTTGAAGGCAGAATTCAACTTTTCATCCGATATCCGACGCCGTGGACAGTTTCAATTAAGTTCGCACAGCCAACGGATTCGAGTTTGCGCCGCAGCAAGCGCACTTGAGCGGCTACTACATTGCTAAAAGTATCTGCGCTGGCTTCCCATATCTGATTCCGAATTTGGTCAGTCGTGACAATTTGGTTCGGATGTTTCATCAAATATTCTAACAATTGAAATTCTTTGTTAGTCAGCGAAATTGTTTGGTTGGTGCCGTTTTGATTGAGATAAAAAGCTGTGCGATTCCCGCAATCTAAGGCGAGATTTCCGATTTGTATCTGTTGGGGCTGTATTTGGGGCGATCGCCTTTGCAGCGCCCGCAACCTTGCTAACAGTTCCGCCATCCCGAAGGGCTTGACTAAATAATCGTCAGCCCCCGCATCCAATCCCGCCACTTTATCTTCCATCCTGTCTTTGGCTGTCAGCATCAAAACTGGCAAAAAACTATGTTTGGCGCGCAATCTTCGCAGCAATTCTATTCCCGACAATCCCGGAAGCAACCAGTCAAAGATGGCTAGGGTGTATTCCGTCCACTGACTATCTAGATATTCCCAAGCTTCATTCCCATCCTGGGCCCAGTCAACTATGTATTTTTCTTGCTTCAAAGTGCGATCGATCGCCTTTCCTAAATCTGGCTCATCTTCAACTAGCAAAATTCTCATAAAAAGTAACCTTATGTCGCGCTAGGTACGTAGTTGCGCTTTAGCGCTAAAGCGCAACTACGTACCTTTTGAAAAGTACCAATTGCGTTAGGATATAATTAATTCTTCAACTCTAAATTAACAAAACCCCGGTCGATCCGACCGGGTTTTTACAACTAAATTCAACTCAAACTATTGAGTGAATGTAAAACGACCGTCTACTTTTTCTCCCTTAATATCCGCATTCACCTTCACAGGATACTGGCCTGGATCTTTGCCGGGAAATACAACAGCGTAATGTTTGCCTTCAGGATCGTATTTGAGAGCTAGGGTTTGTTGCTTTCCACTCGGCAACTGCACTTGTGCTGACACTTTTGCGTCAGGAACCGGTTCCTTTTTATCGCCTTTTTGCAGGTACAAATCTAAGTGAGTTCCAGTAGCTTGTTTTTCAGGTACAAACTCTAAATGGTAAGCTCCAGCATTGACAACTTGACCGCCTTTAGCTCCTTTTGCACCAGCAGGAGCAGCGGCGGGAGCGGAAGAGACAGGTTTTGAGGCAGCAGGAGGGGGTGTTGGAGTGATTTTTGTATCGCTTGCTTCGTCGCCTTTACCGCAAGCTCCCAAAAACAGCAGTCCGATACTGCCGAGAATAATTAAACTTGATTTGATCGTTTTCATGTGCTTGACTCTTTACGGACAATTATTCGTAAATTATGGCATTTTAAAACAGGGCGTCAATCGATTTTAGATTTTAGATTTTAGATTTTAGAGGCGACTCCACGGATAAATTCGGGGGCTTGAGGATTTTCGATTTGGGATTGATTCCACGGATAAATCACGTGGCGGGTACCATGAAGAAATTCGCTTGTCAAGGAAAATCATCAAAAAATCTTCAGCAATAGCCCGAATCGTTGCTAGAAAGCACTTAAACCAGTTTTTTCATCTTCAGCAACAGGCTCAGGTTCTTGAGGCCGTAAAAACTTCCCGAATTGAGCGTACAAAGCTGGCAAAACTAACAGAGTTAACGCCGTAGAAGTAAACAATCCTCCTAAAACTACGATCGACAAAGGTTGTAATATTTCTTTTCCTGGCCCGCCTTCTAAGACTAACGGTGCTAAACCCAAAGCTGAAGTTAAAGCGGTCATTAAAATGGCGTTGAGGCGTTCCATCGAGCCTTTAACAACGGCTTCTTGAAAGGGCATTCCTTCAGCAAATTTAGAGTTATAGTTGTCTACTAACAGCAAGCCGTTGCGGGTAGCTACGCCGAATAATGTGACAAACCCAACCAGGGAAGCGACGGAAATTATACCGCCAGTCAAAGCTACAGCAATTACTCCTCCAACTAAGCCGATCGGCAAATTGATCATAATCATCGCAGTTGAAGCGATCGACTTAACGGACAAGTACATCAAGACGGTAATGACCAAAAAGGCGATCGCGCTAAACACTATAATATTCTGCGAAGCCCTTTGTTCCGCCTCAAATTGACCGCCGTACTGGATAAAATAACCAAACGGTAACTGCACCTCCCGCTTGACTTTAGCTTGAATTTCATTCACAACCGATCGCAAATCCCTACCTTTAGCATTAGCCGCCGCCACAATCAGCCGCGACACATTCTCGCGGTTAATCGTATTTGGGCCCGTACCGTATGTAACAGTCGCAACTTGCGCCAGGGGAATTTTACCCCCCCTTTCATCCCCCCCTTTATAAGGGGGGGAAAGAGGGGGGGTATCAACCAACAAATTTTGAATAGTTTCGAGATTGTTTCTGGCTGACGGCTGCAACCACACAACTAAATCAAAAGTTTGCTGTGCTTCCAACACTTGAGAAACAACTTTGCCATTTAAAGCTATTTCGATGATTTCCGAAAGTTCTCCGATTTTCAAACCATATCTACCCGCAGCTTGGCGGTTAAACTTAATTTGAATCTGCTGCACCGGCACCTGCGGTTCCAGTTGCAAATCCACAATTCCCTTCACAGTTTTCATTTGCGCTTCAACTTGAGCACCGATAGTGCGAAGTTGATTCAAATCCGGGCCAAAGATTTTCACAGCAATTTGACTCCTGACACCGGACAAAACCTCATCCATCCGGTGAGAAATAAAACCGCCGATATTTGGTGCAACTCCCGGCAATTTCGCAAATTCCTGCCGCAAATACTCCAAAGTTTTCGACCGATTTTTCATTCCTTCCTCGCTCAAACCAATATCGATGTGAGCTAAATTGACACCCGCAGCATCAGCATCGCCCGGAGCTCTGCCCGATCGCACTTGCACGTATTCAAATCTGCGATCGTCCTTAAGTGCATCTTCCATCGCAAAAGCCGCGCTATCCGTCGTCTCCAAAGACACCCCCGGATAAAGCAGAATAGTATTCACCAAAGTTTGCTCCTGAAACTCCGGCAAAAACACCCGTCCAAAGGAAGGCAAAACAACTAATGCAGCCACCATGCTAGCAGCAGCTAAAACTAAAACTATCGCCGAATACCGCATTGATAATTGGATGAAAAAGTGATATATTTTTTTGCAAAATCTCGGCAACCAAGGTTCCTTGGCACTCATGCGTTTGTTCGGTAATAAAATAGCACAAAGCGCCGGAGAAACGAACAGCGATTCTAAACTAGAAATCACCACAACCACCAAATAAGTAATTCCCATCGGCGTAAAAATTCGACCTTCTACACCCGGCAAAGTAAAAATCGGCGAAAACACCACAATCCCAATTACCGTTGCTCCAATTAACGAATCGCGCACCTCTTGAGAGCCATCAAAAATCACATCCATCACCGGGCGCGGATGCCCAGAAGCCGTATTTTCTCGTAAATTGCGGTAGGTATTTTCAGCATAAACAATCGCATCGTCGATCGCAGTGCCGATCGCCACCGACAACCCCCCCAAAGTCATCGTATTCAATCCCAGCCCCAGCCAATACATCGCCAGCAGCCCGAACAGCCAAGTTAGGAAGAAATCGAGCAAAACCACCGTCAGAGTGCGCCAATTCATCAAAAACGGGATGAGAATGATGGTGACAATGATACTGCCTTCAACTAAAGCCGATCGCACATTTTCCACCGAAGAGTTGATATACTCTTCCTGCCGGAAAGTCACTGTCACCTTAATATCCTTAGGTAAAGCTTGCTGTACCTCAGCCATTGCCGCCTCAACCGCCTTCGTTACCGTCGGAGTATCGGCAACGGGCTGTCTGTTTACCATCACAATCACAGCTTTTTTGCCGTTAAAACTGCCGTTTCCCCGCTTGATTGCAGCACCAATTTTAACATCAGCGACATCACCAATTCTGACTGGTGTTCCTTGACGAGAGGCGATCGCAGATTGCTGCAAATCTGCCACCGATTCAATCCGCCCCACGCCTCGAATTAACGTTTCTTTATCCGGTGTAATTAAATAGCCTCCCGGCGCATTAACATTCGCAGCCTTCGTCGCTTCCGCAACTTGCTGCAAGGACACATTAAAAGCTTTTAGCTTAGCAGGTTCGACTAATACTTGATACTGCCTTTGTTCGCCGCCGTAAGCCACGATTTGAGCAACACCAGTCACTGCCAAAAGGCGATTTGTGACTTGCCAATCAACCAAACGGCGCACTTCCATCAGCGGAGTAGTTTCTGATGTAAAAGCATAGGTAATTACCAAACCAACCGGAGAAGTTGTCGGAGAAATTTGTGGTGTTTCTACTCCAGCCGGGAGTTTGCTTTGAGCTTGTTGCAATCTTTCTGTAATCAACTGGCGGGCTTGATATATTTCGGTTCCCCAATCAAAGATTACCTTAACAGCAGAAATGCCGACAGCCGAAGACGATCGCACTGCTGTTACTCCCGGAGTTCCGTTAATCGCACTTTCGATCGGGAGTGTTACTAAAGACTCGATTTCTTCCGGTGCGAGGCCCGGTGCTTCTGTCTGAATTTCGACTTGCGGCGGTGCAAAAGGCGGGAAGACATCGAGGGACATTTTGGGGATGATATATAATGTCCAAAGGCTAATAATAATGGTGGCGAGAACGACTAGCCAGCGGCGATTAATTACCCATCTCAGAATAGTGCTGAACATTTAAACAGTTGACAGTTGACAGTTGACAGTTGACAGTTAAATAGCCATTCAATCTAGATTGACACCCAAGAATGAAATTAGGATGAAATCGTTTCTCTTTTAAGTCTGATTTATAAGTTATAGCGGTTCTCAGAAAGATTCGCGGACGTTGTTGGGCTTCAGCCCTCTTGGTTTAAGGGTTATGTAAGCTGTCAGTAGCTGTAGGGTGCGTCGCCATCTACAATCCTCAAAAAAAACGACAATCTCGTAGCGACGCACCTTACAAATCCTTTAAATAACCAATCGAATGTTCATCATAGTTATTATGAAAGCACCCAACAAATACTCACAAACTCTAAAAAACTTTGGCGAAACAGACTACAATCCAGTCCCGCCAAAGCGCTCAAAACGAGTAATCATGCGCGCTCAGTTCAAAGGGCGTAAAAAACCTATGATGTATATTTGTGATCGAGAAGAATCGCACAGATTTCTAGATGCAGATAAATGAATCAACTCTCAGACAAGGTGATTACTTGTAAACAAAAATTTTACTTTAAACTCTGGGTTTCTGCCTCCTGGCTTTTAACACGGTGGTTGTCATCATGCGGCAATTCATCTACTTTACTCGCATTGATTGCCACTGCGGAGGTAGAAAAACCATTTTTGGCATGACTTTGAGATGCTGCTAGTGCTGGAAATTTGCGCCGTTTTCCCAAAAATACCCCGGCTGTGAAAGTCAAGGATGCGATCGCAATTCCTCCCCCAACTCCCGCCCACAATAAAGACACAGGCAAATTATTAAAGTTAACCTCTGTTACCTTAGGACTTACCTCTTTCTTTTCCTCGCTTGTTGATGGCTTACTACCGCCTCGCAGAGATTGTGCGTAAAGTTGAGGCGCCCGCTGGGTTACAATCAAATCTCCATCGAATAAACCGCTCTTAATTTCTACTAAATCCCCCGCAGTTTGACCGACTTCAATGTCAACCGCTTGATAAGCATCGCCATTTTGGACGTAAACGGTTTTTTTACCGCTAACATCTACTACCGCTGTACTCGGAATTGCTAAAACATTAGTAACATTTTTGTTAGTTAAAATTTCCAACTCAGCAAACAATCCCGGCTTTAACTCGCCGTTACTATTATCTAATTCTGCTTTCACTGGGATAACTCGCGTTTCTCCTTGCACGGATGAGCCAATTAAGGTGATTTTTCCCTTGAAAATACGATCGCCCAAATTAGCAACTTTCACCCTGACTTCCTGGCCCTGTTTTACCT
Source organism: Microcoleus sp. PH2017_35_SFW_U_B (assembly GCF_020737865.1). Lineage (NCBI taxonomy): Bacteria > Bacillati > Cyanobacteriota > Cyanophyceae > Oscillatoriales > Microcoleaceae > Microcoleus > Microcoleus sp. PH2017_35_SFW_U_B. The sequence goes on along the minus strand of NZ_JAEQDE010000078.1, from coordinate 8,975 downwards.
GATTCAAGTCTTTTTCGTAGATGTTGGCGGTGGCAAAAACCCGGCTGTCATTTAAGACGCTCATCAACGGTTTTTCAGCGCTTACAGACTCTCCTGGGGTGATGGCGCGATCGGCAATCGTACCAGAAATCGGAGCAATTACGGTGACAAGTCCTCGATCGTTCGCAACAGCACCTAATTGTTGCAGCCGTGCTTGATAAGCCGCATCGGCTAAGCGAATGCGCGACTGAGCGACTTGTACGGCAGTTTTGCCACGTTTGACCTGATTCTCGGCTTCTAAGACTTCCCGGCGGCTCTGAGCCTTGGTGAGTTGAGCTTTTGCCTCTGCCACCTTGCCTTGGGAATCGCGCAATTCCCGCACCGGCAGATCTACTTCGGCTTGTTTAATTTCGGTTTCGGCTTTAATAACTTCGGGACGGCTTTTTGCCTTGGCAACATTGGCTTTGGCTTCGGCGAAGTGAGATTGCGACTCTAGCATTGTACGCCGCGCGATCGCCCCTGACGCAACTAACTCGCGATCGCGATCGAACTGTTCCTTAGCCACAGTCAGTTCAGTTTCCGCCCGCGCTATCTCTGCTTGCGCTATTTCAATCTGACGTTGATAATTTTCCTTAGCAACTTTGACAACTGAACGCTTGTTTACTAATTCTTGCTCTCGTTGGTACTGCTTAGTTACCGCTGTCAGTTGAGTTTGGGCTTGTATTATTTCTGCTTCAGAGATTTGAATTTGGCGATCGTAATTTTCTCGTGCTAGTTTCAAATCGCCTTGTGCTTGCTGCAAATCTGCCTCAGCTTCCGCTCGTTTCGAGAGAGATTCAACGCGCAACTGTCCTAATTCTGAACTCGACAAAACCGCAACCGGTTGACCTTTTGATACCTTGTCTCCAGGCTTAACTAACAACTCTACCACTTTGCCAGCTACCGAAGCCGTTACTTCTACCTTTTGGTTTGGCAAAGTTTCAATTTGTCCTGTGGTTTTGATGCCGATATCTAGTCGCTGTCGGGTAGCCGGAGAGACTTTAATTCCCAACCGTTTTGCTGTTACGGCATCTACAGAAATAGCAGCAGGAGTTTGAGTTGTTTCGCCGCTTTGGTGAAATTCATTTCCGTGTCCCGCGTGGGCGAAAACTGCGGTAGGAGAATTTAGCAAAATTAGGCTTAACAAAGTTATTGAAAAGCTGCTAATAATTGCCGGAGATTGAGAATATTGGTGAAATATCATCGTTGGCATTTTCCTGGAAATGAGGTTGAGTGCCACAGGCTTAGCGGTTGGTATTTTGCCAAAAGAAGTAAGTCAACCGAATTAACCGGAGCTACTTATTAGCATTTTTCAAGAAACGACTGCTAAGCAATGACCAAGAGCTAAAATTTATCTCCTCAACCTAGTCTTTCACTGCCAAATGAAATTAGGATGAAATTTCGGCTCAGCAGCCCAGATACCCTCCAGATTCTAAAATCCGAAGATAAGTTTTACCTAATCCCAAGGAATTGCGCTGTAGATTTTTTGCTCGTTTCTCAAGTTCTTTCGCTTCAATTTCTTTTGTTAAAATGCTCATTAGCTCGTCCCCGGCTGCGTTTGATTGATAAGTTGTGTTTGATTCCAAGCTGTTCAACATCATTGACTACCCTGTATATAGCTTTGTAGTGATTCTCATACTTTAGAGGTAGGGCTTCTGAATTGTCTACAGTATTTTTACGTAAAAAATGAAATGATGTGAATTCAGACAACTGCTGACAGCCCTGTTCGAGCTATATTAATGTTAGCCCAAGGTTTTTGCCACTTTTCAGTAGCAAGATTTCTAGCTTTTGTCAAGCAAGTATTTCATGAAAAATTGACACGCTGTGATTCCTATCACTTGTTTTTTGGCTTTCTGTCACATATTGCTTAGTGGAGCTAAATTACTCCTTGTACTAAGCTTGGTACCAGTCTTTCATTTGCTCAATTTCTGCTTGTTCCGAATTCAAAATTTATTGATCTAATTTCTTTGTTTCCGGCTGTTTCGACTTTTTGAAAGTATCTTCAGCCATCAATAAAGTGGGTGCATCTGGTTTTTGAAGAGGGCGAAGCATGACCGGATATAAGTTATTAGTTATAATCCCATATTGATTGCGGTCATGCTTCGCCCCTACAGATATATTTGCTTGCATTGAGATGCACTCAATAAAGCTTCTTCGCGGTGGAGAATAATCGCAGTTTTTCAGTATATAGTGGAGCGAGCGAAAGATTCGCGGACGATAGGGCATAGGGCATAGGGCATAGGGCATAGGGCATAGGGCATAGGGCATAGGGCATAGGGCATAGGGCATAGGGCATAAGGCATACCTCACTTTTTTGAGAACCGCTGTATAGTGGAGCGAGCTAAAGATGAAGTATTGACCAATCAATCCCTCAATCCCTCAATCCCTCAATCCCTCAATCTAAAATCTAAAATCTAAACTTCTGCCTCATCTTTTTGATAAAGACTATACAAGGGGCGGGTTAAGCAAGCCAACTTCCAGACAACAGATAATTCCCGTACAAAACCCGCCCTCTTAAATTAGCCTCCCCAAACTTTCTTCAAAACCTCTTGAGGAGAAATGTCAGCCATTTTACCAGTAGGAGATTTAATTCCCAAAAAGCGATCGCTCTTGGGCAGCAATTTTGCAGGTTCAGTCGGGCCGAACAAAGCTATTGTATAAGTTTGAACCGCCACAGCTAAGTGCATCGGCGCACTGTCAGTACACATCATCAAATTAGCAGCAGCAATGGTGGCCGCCAACTTGCCGACATCATCCGGCGAGATAACTTTTACACTCGGACAGAGTTCGACTAACTTTTTCACGAAGGCTTCATCTTCGGGCCCTTTCACCACCACAACGGGTAAATTTGGCTGCCGCTGCTGGCAGTCTTTGATGATTTGCTGCCAGTTGTCTATTGGGTAAATTTTGTCAATACCTTTAGACAAAGCTAGCTGACTCGAACCGCCGTGAATTAGAATGTAACCGCTTTCTTTGATTCCCAACCGCTGCTGTTCGGCTTCCGCCCACTGAATATCCTGTTTTGGTACACTAATTGCGATCGCAGGACTTGGATTGTTAATGTTGAATCCTTGGAGCAAATCGTGGTACATTGAAGCCGCGTACTGGTCTGTTTTCAGAGGTACCGAATCGGTGAGAAATCGAGCGCCGTTGGTTCCAGAATACCCAACTCTCTGGGGAATGCCTGTCAGCCACAGCAGAAGTCCTACAGTCCACCGCTGGCCGAGAGAAACAACTGCTTCGTATTCGCGATCGCGAATTACGCCCAGTAAATTTCCCAAATCAGCCATCGCATTGCGATCTTTGAAATTGTACGTCAAGACTTCTTTGACAGACTTGCAGACTCGGTAAGCGCCCTTCGCCCTCGGTTCCACGATGACATCAATCTGAGCCTCTGGATAAGACTGCTTGAGGTCATCAAGGGTAGGGAAAAATAAAATTTGGTCGCCAATCCCGCCTGGGACAAGTGCTAGTATTCGCATCATAAACGATCGGGCTATTATCTATCGAGGTAGCTCTCAGCGATCGGCTTTCAGCTATCAGCTTATAGTATTTTAAGACGTTAAAAGCTACTGGCTGACAGCAAAACAACTGACTGAAAATTACAGGACGCTTTTAATATATACCTAGTTGGGTGAAGAAGGGTTAGTTAATGCACTTATTAATTCCTGCGGCGGGTTCGGGGCGACGGATGGGTAGTCAGCGGAACAAACTGCTGCTGACTTTGCTGGAAAAACCTTTGCTGAGTTGGACTTTGGCCGCCGCTGAAGCTTCGCAGCAGATTAGCTGGATCGGCATTATGGGCCAGCCTGAAGATTTTCCTGATTTTAAGGCAATTCTGGGCGATTTAGCTTTGCTCAAGCCCGTGGAACTGATTCAAGGAGGGGCTACCAGGCAAGAGTCAGTTTACAACGGTTTGCAGGCCTTGCCGCCAAATGCCGATCGCGTGTTGATTCACGACGGCGCCAGGTGTTTAGCAACTCCTGAATTGTTCGATCGATCTTCAGCAGCTCTCTTAAGCTGTCCGGGCTTGATTGTCGCCGTCCCGGTCAAGGATACGATTAAGGTGGTGGATGAGTCTAGAATCGTGCGAGACACACCGGACAGAAGCCATTTGTGGGCTGCCCAGACTCCCCAAGGATTTGAAGTGAAATTGTTAAAGCAGTGTCACCAACAAGGGCGGGAGAAAGGTTGGGAAGTTACAGACGATGCAGCTTTGTTTGAAAAATGCGGTTTACCAGTGCAAATTGTGGAGGGGGAAGAGACAAATTTAAAAGTTACAACGCCCGTTGATTTAGCGCTAGCTGAATTTATTTTGCGGCAGAGAACAGATAAGAGTAAATAAAATTTGTTGACTATTTTTAAGAACGGGCTTTCCGGCCCGTTCCACAATCAATAATTTTATTAATTGTGGAACAGGCCGGAAAGCCTGTTCCTTCTGTTATCCTAGAAATATCATAGCTGGAAGTAAAAAAATATGATTTCTGTTGCGCCGATCGCACCACCGTTACTCCGAGGCGAACAGCGAGTGGTGTTTAGAGATATTACTTGGGAGGGTTATCAACAACTGCTCCAGATTTTGGGCGATAAACGAGCGGCTACATTGACATTCGATCGAGGGACTTTAGAAATTACCATGCCTTTAGAAGAACACGAATTCTCAGCACGCTTAATCGAGTTTTTGATTCGGATTTTGGTGAGAGAACTAGGTTTAAAGATAAAAACAATGGGTTCGACAACCCTCGATCGATCGGATCTAGAGCGCGGTGCAGAACCCGATAATGCCTATTACATCCAAAATCAGCCCCTCGTAGCCGGTCGTACAGTAGATTTAGCAACAGATCCGCCACCCGATTTAGTCGTAGAAATAGATATCACCCATACTGATATTAACAAGCCTGCTCTCTATGCCAGTATGGGAGTACCGGAGTTGTGGCGGTACGATGGTAGAGAATGGCGAATTTATAAGCTGGAGAATGATGAGTATTTGGAAGTATCTGTTAGCCCCACTTTTCCGATTCTCCCCAAGTCCAAGCTCTACGAATTTTTGGCGGCAGCACAGGTAGATGAGGTAGAAGCGGAGGTGAATTTACGCAACTGGGTGAGAGAGAATACTGACGGTTGATTCATATTATTGGTTGTTCGTAATTATGGAGCTATATTTTTTTTAAACCGCAGAGGAACGCAGATAAACGCAGATAAAATCCCATCCGCGTTCATCCTTGTTCATTCGCTGAGATCTGCGGTCAAAAAATCCAAATCTATGCAATAACCAATAACTTAGGTTTATCATGAAGGATTAATCGGAAAATCAGTATCATATTCAATCTCTGTCGCACTTTTAACTAAATCCAAAAACGCAAACACGGCCGGAATTAACAGCGCATCCTTCAAAACAGCCACTCCAATTACCCTTTCAAAAGCCGCTGGTAAACTGCAAACTTTTACCTCAGTAGGTATCGGTTCCGCCGCCAAACGCGGCATAATTGCAGCACCCAAACCGCCCATCACCATACTGACGATAGTTGAATCTTCGCTGAGTTCGTAAGCGATATTTAAGGGAAACTCCGAAGTTGCTAAATATTTGCGTAGCGGTATAGAACAAGCAGTTTCCGGCGGCTGCAAAATCAGCGGATGATTTGCTAATTCTTCCCAAGTAATCTTAGCACTTGATAATTTAGCAGTTGGTGGCAACAACACAACGTATTTATCCCGCAAAATTTCTCTACTTTCAAATTCATCTGAGATGGGAAGAGAAACAAAGCCGATGTCTGCTTTGCCCGATCGCAAAGCTTCCTCCACAGCCTGGGTATAATAGACTTCGGTAATGCTGACAGCAATCTTGGGAAAGCGATCGCGAAATTGAGCAATAATACCCGGTAGGATATGAGTTGCGACGCTGCGAAACGTCACTATCCGCACCTGGCCTCCCTGCAAACCTTTCTCTAAATCCGCTTCTTTTACCATCATTTCTAACGATCGCACAATTTGACGCCCGTGAAGCACCACTCTTTCCCCCACCGGCGTCAGTTGAGCACCGTGTCGCCCCCGATGGAACAATTGCACACCCAATTCTGTTTCTAAAGAGGCGATGGCGTGGCTGACTGCGGATTGTGACAGTTCCATTTGCAAAGCCGCTTCGCTAAAGTTTTCACAGTCGGCTACTGCTATCAAAGCCTGAATCTGAGAGAGTTTCATCCGCCGTGTGTTGATGTCATTCATAGCGTTTCCTAGAAGGAAGAGTTGACAGTTGACAGTTGACAGTTGACAGTTGACAGTTGACAGAGGGAAGAAGGAAAAAAGAAGCATCTCAGTTGTGCATTTACAGTGTTCCGCTCAAAAAAGGTTCGTAGTACGGACTTTAGTCCGCTCTTTAAAAAATGCTTCTTGAAAAACTGAGATGCTCCCAGGAAAAAGGACTCGAAGGCAAGGTTTTCAGCAATTAATAACGTCCTACTAACTGTCGGGTGCGGTTGGTATATTTATCTATCGATTTTATTCATACAACCTATGCAAGTAATGACTTGATTGTTGTTTTGCCCAGAGCTAGGGTGGATTTATCAGGTAAAAGATTTAATTGTACAGGAGTTGCAGAGCTATCAAAAGTGCTGTAATTGCGAGCAAGTTATTGCTTCCTTTTAGCTGCGATTTTTGATTGTGCAATTTTTGTTTAATTAAGAATTTGAAGGTGTTTGTTATGTCAACTTACGAAAAAGTGCGGTATCCCGAAAAAACAAGCGTTGTTTCGATTAACGAGCGAGCTAAATATGCCAAAAAGCCAAAAAGCCGATCGCTCTTTTCAGCTATCAATCAACTTTGGCAAGGTTTGCTCACCGCCGCTGCTGGCGAAAACGAGGTCAGAATTTGGCAAACCTGCGATCGCAATGGTAACACTTGCTGGCACGGTTGCGATCGCGCGACTGGTCGCTCTAAGAGCGCGGCGACAGATGACGAAATACGCGCTTGGATCGATCGGCGTTATTGCCAATAGTAGATTATTGCTTGTGTGGGGGAGTTTCGATTGTTTGCGAGCAGCCAAGATTTTGATAAACCAGCCCGCCAGAAAATTCGGGGAAATTGTTGATTTTGGATAATTAATTCCAAAGGAGATGCTATGCTTCAAAGATATTCCGAATGTGCAGCGCCAGATCGCATAATCCTCATGAAAAACGAGGTGTATAGGTTGCCTCAAAATCATCGAGAAGTTCAAGTCTTGTCAGGAATTGCTTGGATTACAGTTGACAAACAGGACATCATCTTGCACAGTCCAGAAAAAATATCGCTTCCACCGAGCAAAAACTTTGCTGTCATCTCCGCTCTCAACTATATGCCGCTGATTATGGCAGTCTGTTCAACAGTTGACAGTTGACAGTTGACAGTTGACAGTTTGAGAGCTACCTCTACCCTTAAGTCCGAGTATTGGAGTAATGAATAGTCTGATTTTAATTTCTCCCGATCGGGCGGGCTTTCAACCAATTCTTTATGGTAAGACATAAGCCAAGCCAAGCCATTTTCGATTTTGGATTGAAGAAGTGGAATTGACTGCTTGTGCATGAGTTTGCAACTTGCTTAAAGTTGCATTCTTTGTTGAAACTGGTATCAGAGGCTAGCGACACAGAAAAAAACTTGGCAGAAACACCCCAAAGAGGTCTATCTTATTTATAAATGGGCTTTTGGAGGACTCGATCGGTGTATTGCCACTCTTACCGCTTCAGCTATCTCGCAGCTATAAGTATTGTGGTATCGCCCGCACTCAGCTTGCTGGAAATTTCAGACGCTCGGGCATTTGCCCCTATTATAAATGCCAGGCCAGCTCGATCGGGCGATTCCCTACGGGATAGCTTCGCCCCGCGTGCCCAAGCAACAGATCCCAAAACGGAAGCAGACAAACTCTTTGAAACAGGAGTCAAACAGCACCGTGAGGGTTTGTTTCGAGAAGCAATCCAGACTTTTGAGCAAGTTTTGGCAATTCGCAAGCAACTAGCCGACAAACCGGGAATCGGAGAAACCCTCAACAATATCGGGGAAGTTTACACCGAAATGGGTTCGCAGTCCAAAGCTTTGGAAGTTTTGCGACAAGCTTTAGCCATTCACCGAGAAATCGGCGAAGGGCCCCGCATTGCCCACACTCTCAATCTCATCGGTTTCGTCAACCGACTTGCGGACAATTTTGACGAAGCGATGAAACTGCACCAAGAAGCTTTGGAACTTGCAAAAATTGCCAACGACCAAATTCAAATAGCAGAATCTTTTCACAACATCGCGGCAGTGTACGCAGAGCAGGTAAATTACGCAAAGGCGATCGAATTTTACCAGCAAGCGCGGACGATTCGCACCACAGAGGGCGATCGGCGCGATTTAGGCCGTACCCTCAATAACATGGGCGGCGTCTATTACAACATCGGCGACTTTAACAGAGCGATGGAATTTTACCATCAAGCCTTAGCAATTCGCCGGGAAATCGGAGACAGGGCTGGCGTCGCCCGCCTCCTCAACAACATGGCACTTACCTGTCGCAAACAAGGCAAAGATACTCAAGCGTTGATCTATTTTCAGCAAGCAATACCGATGTTTGAAGCTATCGGTGACAAGACAAGTATGGGACGCTTGTTTAACAATATGGGCGCGATTTATGAAAGTCTCCGTCAATATCCTAAAGCTCTCAACTCCTACGAGCGAGCTTTGAAAATTGCCCGCGATGGCGGCGATAAAGCTGGAGAAACTACGGCGATGGAAGGCATTAAACGATTGTCGTCCGGGCAGTCTTTGCCACAATAATCGCAGGATATAATTATCATATTTCTTGGTACGTAGTTGCGCTTAAGCGCTCTTTCTTGGATGAAGAAAGAGCGCTGAAGCGCAACAACATACCTTTCTTGGTACGTAGTTGCGCTTAAGCGCTCTTTCTTGGATGAAGAAACAGCGCTTGCATCGCAACAACATACCTTTCTTGGTAC
>NZ_JAEQDE010000077.1:0-46316 GCF_020737865.1 Microcoleus sp. PH2017_35_SFW_U_B | reverse complement strand
AGTTAAGCCCACTGGCAATGTCGGTAATGAGTTCGGCTGATGGATAGAGTTCCAATAATTTTGCAATTTGTCGGTCAAGGTCGGCTTTTTGATGCAGACTGGAGACTCTGGCGTAGAGGATAGTTCTTTGATTAGTTTTGCTAAGTCCGGCATAAGAATTAATCAAATATCGTCGTTGACCGGAGGGTGTGCGAATGGCGGTAATAATGCCATCCTTTTCCCATCGCCTGAGCGTATGTAGGCAAACTCCAAAATGTTCGGCTGCTTGCCTTGGGGTTGAGTAGTTATCCAAAAGTGAATAATGCTGAATATTCTGCTAGTTTAACACATTATTCAGATAATTGCAGCAAAATTCAGTAAATCAATCAACAGGAGAATGCTCCCCTACGAACCGGCTTGATTTTGCCACTTTTTGCCGAAATCTGTTAGCGTTTCCTTGGGAATTTGCTGCTGCAACCATTCCAAAGCCCGATTTTGGTGCGGGTGGAGGCCGGCGCGATCGTACACTTTGCAAACATCGACCAAATTAATCGGCCTGTTACCGACTCTTGCTATCAATTGAGTGCGCCACTCTTCAGCAAATTTCTGCATGGTTGGCGCGGGAATCCTGCCCTGCAACCACTCCAAAGCTCTTTCTTGGTGAGGACTTTGACCGCTGAGGTCGTAAGTATTGCAAACATTCACTAAACTCAAAAACCCGATCGGCCCTGCGGCTCTAGTTTGAGGTGGATTTACTCTGGCTGCGGGAGTAGGTGCAGGCCTTGTCGCAGGTGCAGTCTGGGTTGCTACGTTTTGCTGCGGCAGACTGCTAGCAGTCTTGCGTTGGGTACCCACACCGCAAACTAAATTATTTCTGCCGTAAGTCGGATCGGAAGGGCGAACATTGATTGGTGTGGTGGCTTCGCAGACAATGGAGATAGTCACCGGATTCTTTAAACTGGCGTTTTCTTCCAAGAAAATTGCTCCGACATAAGCTTTCATATCCGCAGATTTCGGTATTGCATAGTGAAAAGCGCCTCTGGTAGTGGTGCGAATTGCAAAGTTGTAATCCTGTGGCAATAAAATACTAAAGGTTTTGGCGATCGACCCCACAGAATTGAGAAAATCGTGGTTGCGAACCACATAGGTTTGCTGGCCGCGCACCATCGCACTAATTGCCGACTCCGCAGGTGATAGCGCTTCCCTCGCTGCGATGCGTTCCGGTGCTGGCACTAAAGCCTGCGACTGTTGTACTTCCGGCGGCTGGGCTGCGGGTGCGGGTGCGGGTGCGGGTGCTGGTGCGGGTGCTGGTGCTGGTGCGGGTGCTGGTGCTGGCGTTATCGGCGGTGGCGGTGCTATTTGCACGGGTGGATTCTGGGCTGAGGTCGATCGCACGTCGCCCCTTATTTGGTTCCGTCTCGCCAGAAATATCTCAAAAGGAACGCCGTAATTCTCTACAGCCTGTTGAAGCCGCACGTCAGCTTTACCGTGAGTTGCTACCACACGGCCGTTGCTGTCGAGAACCGGGCCGCCGCTCATACCGGGGAGAGATGCGCCGTCGTAGGATAGTTCGTAACCTTCACGAGAGCCGGGGGCTCTACCGTTGACGTTGACAGGGTAAAAGCGGTAGCCGCGTTTGGTATCAAATTGTCCGGGACTGGGATAGCCTGCTACATAAACTGTTGACCCAGGCTGCAAATTTGCAGAGGTCGCAGTTTGAGCGACTCCGTAGTTATTTTTGCTTTGGAACTGCAACACTGCTAAATCTGTTCCCGGCACGTTTATCGCTTCGTAGATTTTGTAACGCATACCGTCGCCAGTTTGAATAAAGCATTCACCAGTAGTTGCTACGACGTGATTGGCTGTGAGGACAGTATAATTTTCACCTTGACGCTCAATTATCGATCCCGATCCCTGACAGTCGCCAGCGATCATTACTGTAAATTTTTTAGCAATTTCCCCGATTTCGGTTCGTTCTAGTGCTGGTGCTGGCAGAATTTGCACTGAGACGACGATCGCCACCGCCCCTACCAATGTTGTTGAAATTCTGCTATAAAATTTTGTCATCAGAAAAATGGGTTTGAAACCCCGTCCTAGAAGGACGGCTTTACAATGTTTGCAATGCGCCACGAGTTGTAAGCCAAAAACTTACAATCTGGGGGTAATGCGTTTTGAGTTAGACGCTTGCCAGTTTTTAACTCGTGCAAGCTAATTGTTTTTCGGTCTGGTTCTTTCTTTGTAGGAGATTCTTGCCATCCGCCAACATAACAGAACCCATATTTAGGATGTTTAACGATCGAACCACGCTTAAACCCCGCACTTAAAGTGCCACCGTACCGAGAGCGGATATGACCTGTAGAATGCTGCAAACGATGGAGTTGCCTGCGATGAAACTCAAGAGAGATTACTTCTATTAGCTTGGTATTATCAGGTTGAATGTGTCCCCCTGTATACCAATTAGCTAATACCCAAGAATCAATGCAGTGAGCCTCAAACTTCTTCGATAGCTTCTGTTTGGATTTTTTTAGTCCTAAACTTTGACGTAGCTCATAAGTATCGTTTCCCGATCTAATCTCAAGATGGGCAATCTTTCTAATCTCACAGTAAAACCACTTTTTGCCCACTTCTAAAGGACTAAACGATACATTCCACACGGGCGATCCGTTTTTCCTCTTTTGTGCCTTGATGTCCTCTACAACAAATGTCGATATCGGAAACATCAATGTCAACCAGTTAGCTATCCTTAACTTCCACTGCCATCTTGATGCCGTGGATGGGGGGATACGATTTTTGTTAACCAGCCTGTTAGCTCTATTTTGGCGGCACGGCGTGTTCCGAAACCGACGAGATCGTCGCATATTGCGCCTGACCTCTACACGGTCTTTTACCCAATCAATTGCATGAGTTTGGATATTTAAGTAAGTATGCGATTTGGATTTAACGGTAAATCCTTCGCGCTTGCTGCCTGGATCGATGCCAACCGCTATGGGTTGATAGTTGTGATTTGAAGGTTCTGCATTTAGTCGGATGCAAAATACTCCTTTTTTCCAGAATGGTGTTGCCTTGCCTGATTTGATCCAACGCTTAGCACGGGCGTTGGTAGTCGGCATTAACGGTCTATTTTCACTGTTGACAACGGGTACAAACATTTACGGTAAGTCCTATTTCTAGGTGTATATTTCCCTTCGCCACTGACTGCCAGAGCGGTTAAAAACTAGAGAGGCATTCTTAACGTCTTGCAGGATACCACTCCCAGGCAGTTCAGTCTGTCTTTTAAGGACGTAGGCTAGACACTGTTTTAGTCTTGAATCAAGAAGGTGGTGAGTCTTCCTCTTTCAAGCCCCACGCCTTGATAGCTGGGGTTAGTGACTGTCCAATTATTTAGTTTAGTTTAAGGAATAGTAGGGCGGGTTTGTATATATTGTCGATCGCTCAAATCGCCACCAAGCCAAAGCACGAAATATCGCACACTCAATCGCGCCTATTTTTTCACAGAATTGGTTGTCATTTCCAGCCCTGAAGGTGCTAGCTGCTTAAAAGTGTCGATCGGAATTCCCCAACTGTACTTACTCATCTGCTCTCGCAGCGCTGCATTCGGTTCAGTGCCATCTTTATACTGGTATGGGTCTCCCCACAGCGGGTAAGCGTGGACGCCGTTAACCCCCACCACCTCGCCGCGAACATTCAGCAGCGGCCCGCCGCTCATCCCTTTTTCAATCTCATTGGTGTAACCAATTTGATAGCCACCTTCCAAAGCTTTATCTAACACTCGCCAAACTTTGCCAGTTTTGAAGACAAATCCTCGGTCTTTTTGACCTTCTTCTGTCAAAGGAAACCCACCTGCAAATACTGCATCCTCAACTTTTGGTACGGCACCCGGCTTAGCAGTGGTATATTCAACGCTGCTAGTAAAGCGCAACAACGCCAAATCATTGCCTTTAAAATTAGCGTCTTTGACGAAGATTGCAGGGTAAATTTTATTATCTGGGGTTTGGATTTGGTAGGGAGCCTTGCCGGCTTTGAGGACGTGTTCGTTTGTCAGTACGGTGTACTGCGAACCCTGCTTGCGAATGGCGATTCCCGTTCCGGCAACTTGTCCAGACGATCGCACCCTAACAGCGATAGACTCAGCTTGTTGCTGCAATTGCTGTTGCGACATTTCGACTGGCATCTGTTTTAAGAAATTTTTGGCACGCGGAAGTTGTGCAGGCAAAATCATTGAGATGCCACTGATACAAGTTGCCAAGATTAGTGAACGCCAATCCATGTTTGTTTAGCTCGCAGTTTCTTTGCTACTTTTACCACAAACGCTCGTTGTCTGGTAGTTCGTTTTCAAACCATTGATTGAGATTGACGTTAGCAAAGCCATTTTCGTATGTTACCAGTTGCTTTTCCCCACTCAGGTAAAGCGGCTGCTTGGAGGCGCGGTTGCGGGTGTTGAGCATTTCTTCGAGAATCTGGTTGGCATTGTTGGGCCGGGGTACTGTCAGCACTATTGCTTCAGCACTCGAACAGTTCCCGCTACCTCTGACTCTATCGACGCACAATACTTGTTGACCATTGAAAGTCCCCGCTCTCATGAATCGGAGTTGACCGTTATCGTTAAACCGTTGAAATCTAGCCGATACGTCTTCGCAGCGCCGTTTGGGAGTCCAACCTGAACCGGAAAAAGCTTCATTGTTCCAAACTATCAGCGGTACGGGGCCTTTAGCGGCCGTGCGGACGATGGTTGCTGGTTTGCCTTCGCTAATCCCGCAGAAAAATTGATTTCTGGTTTGAGCTTGGCTCGGCTGCGAAAAAACACCCGATGTACCTATAACGATCGCTGCCGCAGCGAGCTTGCCAAATAAAGGTTGTCTCATTAGAGTAGCCTATATAGTTTTAATGATTGGAATTTTTTTTACGTTCTCTCCCGTTAAACTCGATCGAGTTCACAGGAGACCCCTTGCCGCACATAGTTTTTAAATCTTGCGACCCTTAACATTTTACTTTACATTATCAAATAATATTAGTCAATCTGCGTCCACCAAATTTTTGATAATTAGCTGCTACCTGTTCTGAGCCTCGCCGCAGCCCGCCCCACAATCATATTCAATCTTTTTTTTGTGGAACAGGCTTCTAGCCTGTTGTTGTGGAACAAGCTTCTAGCCTGTTGTTGTGGAACAAGCTTCTAGCCTGTTGTTGTGGAACAAGCTTCTAGCCTGTTGTTGTGGAACAAGCTTCTAGCCTGTTCGTTCGATCGCACTTCCCAGCATTCCGTCAACCGTTTAGATAATAATCCCGCGTTCCCTTCGCATTCATAGCTTCTCCGAGTCGTTGCAAACCGTACACGTAAGCAGCAGTTCTCATACAAACCGACAATTCCTGAGATTTTGTCCAAATTGCCTCAGTTTCCTCAACCATTTTGTGCTGCAACCGCTGATTGACTTCCTCCAGCGTCCAATAAAGCCCACTGCGATTTTGCACCCACTCAAAATAACTCACCGTCACGCCCCCGGCATTGACTAAAATATCCGGGAACACCTGAATTCCCCGCGCTTCCAAAATCAAATCAGCAGCAGAATCTATCGGCCCGTTTGCTACTTCAAAAATAAACTTAGCCTTGACATCATTGACATTTTGTGCAGTGATTTGATTCTCCAAAGCTGCTGGAACCAGCACGTCTACATCTAAGGCTAAAAGCTGCTCGTTTGTCAAGATTTCGTGTTCGACAATATTGCAGACAGAACCTTCGCAGTAAATAGCTTTGATACCTTTGTTAGCTTCTTTGAAGCGGCGGATGCTGGGAATATCCAGCCCTTGTTTCGCATGAATTCCCCCTTGGGAATCGCTGACAGCCACAACTTTGTAACCTGCTTTCCAGAGCAATTCTGCTAATTCGGCTCCGGCATTACCAAAACCTTGGACGGCTACCGTTGTCTCCCACGGAGTTCGGTTAAATTTGGGTAGGAGATTTTGAATTACAAAAAAAGCGCCGGTGGCGGTAGCGGTATCTCTGCCTAAACTGCCACCGATTGTCACTGGTTTACCTGTCACAACCGCCGGACTGAGCTGCCGCTTAATAATATTGTACTGATCCATCATCCAACCCATAATCATGGGATTGGTGTAGACATCCGGTGCGGGAATATCGACATCTGGGCCGATAAAATCTGCGATCGCATCTACGTAACCCCGACTCAATCTTTCCAATTCGAGTTTGGATAATTCTTTGGGATTGACTGTGATTCCGCCTTTGGCTCCTCCAAAGGGTATGTTGAGCACTGCACATTTAAATGTCATCCAAAATGCCAGTGATTGCACTTCATCGAGGGATACTTTCGGGTGGTAGCGCACTCCTCCTTTCGACGGGCCTCTGGTATCGTCGTAGCGCACTCGATAACCTTGGAAAATTCGCAGGGAACCATCATCCATCCGCACGGGAATTGATACGATTAAACTGGATTTGGGATATTTGAGCCGCTCGCTAGTATCCTCGGAAAGGGATACATATTTTAAGGCTCGTTCTAGTCGGCGGCTGGCATCGGCAAATAATGATTCAGACATAAGAATAGTTGACAGTTGACAGTTGACAGTTGACAGTTGACAGTTGACCGAAGGAAGAAGCTAGAAGGAAGAGGAAAGACGGGAAAAGGAACAATGAAGAAGGAAGAAGGAAGAAGAAAGAGGGAAGATAGGAGAATAATTTGCCGGAAAGCTCTGGGTTAGGTGGTATTTTAAATTTAATTATTTTGGCTTAACTGCTGGTTTTTCGATACTTTCTAATTTAATCACGATCGCGGTTTGATTCTGGATAACTGCCTTCTACCTTCTACAATAACTGTATAAGTGGCTTCTGTCCCCCAAGTCGATCGACAATCTGGCAGTCCCAAGCAGCAATTCAGCAGATACAGTTAAAATAGAGGGTGATATTTAAGCTCAAGCAGCAATTTGAGGAGAGATCGCTCAAATCACCGCCAGCCACCAGGGGAATTATATTCTGAAATCATCGACGCTTTAGCAAACGCTATAAACTAAATTATTATGATGGTTGGACTCCTAGCCGCGCTCTCTGCGTCTGCGGCGGGGGGTATGAGAATTGCCCTGCCCCTGCTGTTGATTGGTTTGTTGCGGATTGACAAACTTTGGTCAGAAATACCTCTATTGTCTCGCGTTCACCCCCAAGTGGTGATATCTATCTTGGTGAGTTGGTCGCTGTTGGAGGTATTTGCTTCTAAAACCTTTGTCGGACAGCGGGTGCTGCAAGTTGTGCAAATTATTTTTAGTCCTATTGTAGGAGCAATTATGGGAATTGCGATCGCTCAGGTAAGTGCGATCGACGAAATGATTCTTCACCCTGGGATGCTGTGCATCATTGGTATTGTCGGAGGTTTGCTGGCTTTAGTGCTGCAACTGGTACAAGCAGGATGGCTTTACCGACTACATATTTTACCGATTTGGGTGATTTTCCTGCAAGATGTTCTGTGTATTTCCTTGGTTTTGTTTGCCTTTGACGCCCCGAAAGAGGGTGCGTTAATTGCTATGCTGCTGCTGTGGTTGGCTATTCGCAGTTCTAAGGAGTGGTATTGCTGGTACAGAAGTCAGGGAGTACCGGGGGATGGGGGAAATCCCCGCCGCCACAAGCGCAATCCAGATTAATTTTTAAGTACGTAGTTGCGCTTGAGCGCTCTTTCTTAGGAATGATAATTAAATAACTTACAATCTTTATTGTTATTGTGGGATGGGCGTCCCGCCCGTCCAGAAAGGACGAGATCTTCTGGCCAATCCCACTTTCTTTGTGTAAATTATTTAATTCGCGATCGTTATATAAAAGCAAGAGCGCTGAAGCGCAACTACGTACCTTTCGGAGCGCTGAAGCGCAACTACGTACCTTTCGGAGCGCTGAAGCGCAACTACGTACCTTTCGGAGCGCTGAAGCGCAACTACGTACCTTTTATTCAATGAATTTAATCTCGATACAAAAACCGCCCTCTTGCGGTTTTTAGATGCGCGGGGCGGGTTTTATGTTGAGATTCTTTGTCTGCTGTTGGTTCGGATTGCAGGCTTAATCTGCACCTAAAGATCTAAAGCAAGCCGATCGAGTGTAGCGGGCCTTGACCCGTAATTAACTCGATCACTAATGCTATAAAACCAATCATTGCTACACGACCGTTCCAG
Source organism: Microcoleus sp. PH2017_35_SFW_U_B (assembly GCF_020737865.1). Taxonomy (NCBI): domain Bacteria; kingdom Bacillati; phylum Cyanobacteriota; class Cyanophyceae; order Oscillatoriales; family Microcoleaceae; genus Microcoleus; species Microcoleus sp. PH2017_35_SFW_U_B. The sequence continues at coordinate 38,180 of NZ_JAEQDE010000077.1, read as the reverse complement.
ACTTCCGCCCCCGTCGTCAAACCCCACTCCCACTGCTCTTGAGGGTACATTTTAACTTTCTTGGAAGGGCGTATCACATCCGCAAATTTAACGCTCGGAGATTCTATCGACTCGATTACTAAATCTGCCAAGGCTTCAATAAATACCGGATGAGTATTCAATGCAGGGACTCGATAGAAATTTTCAATCCCCGACTCTTCTGCTAATTCTCGATACTCCATGTCAATTTCTTGCAGAGTCTCGATGTGCTCGGAAACAAAACTAATTGGAACTACCAACAAATCTTGAACTCCACTTTCTGCTAATTCGGTAATCGCTTCTTCGGTGTAAGGCTTGAGCCATTCCACCGGGCCAACCCGACTTTGGTAAGCTAGTGTATGTTCGTTCGATCGATTCAAATGTTCCATAATCAGACGAGTACAATCTTGAATCTCCCGCTGATATGGGTCTCCAGCCTCTTCTACGTAGCTGAGGGGGACGCCGTGGGCGCTGAAAAAGATGTGAACTCGATCGGGATTTGGACTGTTATCTAATTCTTGGGCGATCAATTCCGACATTGCCTGAAGGTAGCCTGGTCGGTGATACCAAGAAGGAATCGCGGTATATTCTATCTGGTTGAGATCTGGATCTTGGTTCCACATTTCTTCTAGCTGTCGGAAGCTAGAACCGCTGGTGCTGATCGAAAATTGAGGATACAATGGCAAGATTGCCAATTGTTCGATGCGATCGCGCTTAATTTTGGCGATCGCCTCTTCAGTAAAAGGATGCCAGTAACGCATCCCCACATATACTTTGGCATCTTGTCCCTTAGACTGCAAAAGTTCTTGCAGCGCCAAGCCTTGTTCTTCGGTAATCCGCCGCAAAGGAGAGCCGCCACCGATTTGGCGGTAGTTTTCCTGGGATTTTTTAAAACGCAGAGTCGAAATCAACCAGGCGAGCGGTTTCTGCATCCACGGAAACGGAATGCGAATGATTTCCGGGTCAGCGAACAAGTTGAACAGGAAAGGACGGACATCCTCGATTTGATCGGGCCCGCCCAAGTTTAATAGTAATACTCCTACACGGCCCATAGCGGTTACGCCTCTCCCATCGTCTCAGTTCTGTTAGTTATTTTTATCATATAACTTAATAATATCTTAAGTCGATAGCAAGATATACATAATTTTGAATATGGCAACAATTTTGAGAGATTTAAGTTATAGGTATCAGTGGCTGTACGATGCGATCGCGCGTCTGGCTGCTTTGAGCGTAGGTGGCGAAACTCGTTTTAGGCAGCTAGCCTTGGAAAATGTGACCCTGGGCGCGAAAACTAAAGTTTTAGACCTTTGTTGCGGTAGCGGTCAAACTACGCAATTTCTCGTGCAATATTCCCAGGATGTCACAGGACTTGACGCTTCACCATTATCGCTGCAACGGGCAAGAAAAAATGTGCCATCAGCCAATTATGTAGAAGCTTTTGCCGAATCGATGCCTTTTGGCGACAATCATTTTGATTTAGTACACAGCAGCGTTGCGATGCACGAAATGCAGCCGTTACAGTTGAGGCAAATTTTTCAAGAAGTATACCGCGTGCTCAAGCCCGGTGGTCTATTCACTTTGGTAGATTTTCATCGGCCCACAAATCTGCTATTGTGGCCGGGGTTGGCTGTATTTTTGTGGTTGTTTGAGACTGAAACTGCTTGGCAGTTGATTGAAACTGACTTGGAGAGTTTGTTGGCCCAAGTGGGATTTCAACTCTACAATTCAGAAGAAAGCGAACAACCTAAACTTTATGCTGGCGGCAGCATTCAAGTTATCCAAGTTAAAAAATAGGTACGTTGTTGCGCTTGAGCGCTCTTTCTTTTATATATAAGCAAGAGCAAGTTAAAAAATAGGTACGTTGTTGCGCTTGAGCGCTCTTTCTGTATATCTAGGAAAGAGCAAGTTCAAAAATAGGTACGTAGTTGCGCTTGGGCGCTCTTTCTTTATATAGATCAAAGAGCGCTCAAGCGCAACTACGTACCTGGATTTAATGTGACATTTGCGTCCATGACTGTTGACTAAACAAACTTTTTCGCTTCAGCCAAAGCTGCTTCAAACTTAAGCAATACATCCTTTTCTGTGTGAATAACTTTCTCCTGTTCTAGTAGCGGGCGGCCAAACCGAAAAATACCATCTTGTTCTACGTGGTCTACAGCAGGAAGCGTTTCGGGATGTGGCAAAAATTTGCGACCGATTGTGTACGGCGTGTGGTAAGAAAAACTAAAATCTGGAAACTTATCGCTCTTAATTTCCAGGTAGTAAAGCGAATAATAATCCTTTGTTTCACAGTACACGCATTCGCGACACTTATTTACCAGTTTCCGGTTTTGATAGAAAAAATCCCACTTATCCCAATAGTAGTCATCTTTCATCATGTCTTGGTGGTCGTCGCACAGTTCGAGATATAATTTGTCAGCACCGGGAGGACGGTAAAAGTAAAGCATCGCATAGGGCATTTCAATCAGTAATTTGACTGCTTGATTTTTGCGCTCGTACCATTCTTGCTGGTGAATTTCGTAAATTTCGTAGACTTCGTTAGATTTAATTGCTTTAAAGCTGTTAAGCTGATTTTCTTTTGCCCACCGCGACGCCCAAACTGTCCAGTAAGCTAACTGGAAAGTTGCTGAAATTTCCGCCGAACCTTGTTCTTTCCAGTCGGAAATAATTTTTTCCCACGCTGCACTAAAAGCTCCTCGCGATTGTTCGTTTTGTTCGGAGTTTTCTGTATTGATTGGCTCGGCTGTTGGGCGAGGATTTTTAATCAGTCCTTTGGGTTCTTTGCGCCAGTTATCAATGTCAGTTGGCGTGAGAGTTAAGATGAATCTTCTGTCGTGAACGGGATATTCTAAATGAATTCCCGATTTGCGGAAAGAGCGGTATTCTAGGATCGGGAGCCTGCCTTGTTCGATCCATTGCTGGCGTTCTGCTGCTGAACACTTGAGCATTGCTTCTAATTCTACCGGATCGACGGCTAATTCACTTTTGAAGGTCTCCCAAAATCTTTCTTGTTCGGCTGCATTTGCTTCCAGCACTGATACAATTGTGCTGACGATGCGATCTGTTTGGTCTTGAGAATTGTCGGGAAGTCCTAAGAAGTCGAGGAGTTGGGCTTTGAGTATTCGTCTGGCAGAAATTAGCTCGGCTAACATGAGAAGCTCCAGTAGAGTCTGAACTTGCAACCTTGAATTCGCAAGATTTGTGCAAGTCTTATATATCTTAATGGATTCTCTTGAGTTGTCGGCAATTGAATTCACATCCGATCGCCAATTGTAACGGATATTGTCTCGCACAGGTCGATTTTACGGGATTTGGGCTTGAAAGTCGTGAAGCCCACTACCCAGTCATATCTAAGCAAAAACACTCAAAGCCAGGTTGTAAGGTAGATTCCCTACGGGATAGCTACGTCGCGCGTGCTTGTGCCAAAACCGGCTAAAATCGATAATTGCGATCGCGCACCCACAAACTCACAGGCACAGCATGGCCTGTTTTGTCAACCTTGACTTCTACGACAAAAGACTGCCGCTGCTTCCGTTGAGCTTCGCTAATCTCGTCATTGACTTTTTCCCTTTCATTCTCGGGCATATAATAAGTTTCCAAGCCATATTCCATGCGCGAATCGTTATATTTGCCTTGAATGGCGATTTGATTGGCTGGCAAATTTGGGGGATTTTTCAGACTGACGCGCGTCGGTTTCCAAGGTTGGGGGCGGACAGAATTTGTCGCGGCTTTTGGCGCTTCTAGGATTACATAAAAACTGATATTTTGGTTGACACGGTATATTTGTTTTTCGCAAACAACTCCGCGCGGACAAGGTATTTTCTCTAGTTTTCCTGGTAAATCTTGCCAGCCGGGGAGCTTTTCGAGATTTGTGCGATCGGAAATATCATAACTCAAAACTTGGTAATATCCGCGCAAAAAGTCGTAGGGGTCTACTGGTGCAGTTTGCAAGACAACGGTTTTGCCAGTAACAAAAGTGTACACTGCTGGAGCCGGTACTGCGGCAATTAGTCCAATTTGTAAAATCAATGGAATCCACAGCCGCCACGTGGGAAGCCGTTTTGCAGTGGGGGGAAGGGTGAAGGATGGGGACTGAATTAAAGTGTTGGTTGTTTCTGAGTTTTCGGTATTCATATTAGTATTTGGGAATTTGTGATTAATTGGTATGTTGTTGGGCTTGAGCCTCCTTGAGACGTATAGACAAAGAGGGCTAAAGCCCAACAACGTACCTAATTTTTAGGATAACAATAAAACGACCATGCTTCGATCGAGGGGCTAGGAAGATCGGATTGCAGTGAAACAACTATCTGACTTCTAATCATCGATTTTAGCGAAGTGTTTCTCGAACCACAAGCCAGCGGCAATTACGCCAATTCCACACAATACAAATACAAAAGATTTGAGCAACAATTCTGTGTTATATTCAAAGACTCGACTGATAATTTGCAAAGTTATCAATACCATTCCTCCCCAAAAACTCTGACGGTTTCCTAAAGCTAAACCTTCTCGGATTAAGCCGACTGCGAGCAGAAATGATAAAACATTAAACAGAAAAGTTGCTAATTGAGGAATTGGAGTAAAAGTCAGGTGAAAAAACGGTATGAAAGCGCTGGCGAGAATGAAAAGTGCGATCGCACCTGTAGTCAAATTCACTGCTTTTTGCGTGCGGCGGCCCATCTCCAAACGTCCCAAATGCAGCCACTCCAACACCGCTAAACCACCCAAAACAGCGACATTTGCCAACAAAACCCAATCAGGCCCGGTTTGTCTAGGTGTCGGCGAATCTTGCCAAAACCAGTGGAAAGACAGAAAGTAAAACAGACCGGCGAAGTACAGCAGTGCTAAACTGCGGGCGGTAGGTTGAAACAGTCTGCTGTGCAACTTCGGCCACATCGCATCGTCGTATCCCCACAGCAAAGCGGGCGCTAAACCACAAAATATTGCTGCACCCCAGCCGCCATCTGCTGCTTGGGCAATAGAAACTTGTAATGAGAAAATTATGGCGATCGCACCTATAGCAAAAATAACACGCGATCGACACCAATAAGCCAACGGCACAAACATCAAACTCGCAGCGATTGGCATTTGTCGCACCAAAACTTCCAGCCAAGAAAACTCAACTTTAGAAGACCAATCTAACACCGCCAGCCAATAGCCGAAACCGATTAAAAGTGCCGACAAAACACCCAACGAAGTCAACCGCAAACTGTAAGCCATTCCCAACACTCCGATTCCCCAGACTAGATAAAGTCCGTAAGCAGAACCGCCAATGTGGAACATTTGCGCCATCAGCGCCATATTTGCTCCTAAAATCAGAGCACCTAACAGTAACAATCCTTCACCGAGAAGTTTGTTTCGCCCTTTTGTTGCGGGTAAAATACTTGGATTTAAGTTTTTGTTTTGGGAAGGGGGAATGCGCCACAAATAAAAACCCGCCACATTGACTGCAACGAAAACGCTTAGCAGCATTGCAACTCTCACTTCGCGCGACCAAACTTGCCAGTTTGCTGCTACAAAGGTGATGACTCCTATACCTAGAAGTATGCTGCCCAAGCCGATGAGAATGCTCAGAAATTGGTTGCGGGAACTGGTTTCGATAATGTGAAATTGATATCGTTCCGAAAGTTGTTGGTAGAGAGATTTGTCGATGAGTCCTTCTGCTTCCCAGAGTTTGGCTTCTGCGCGCAACTCGCGCCGAAATTTATCTGAAATCATTTTCAATATTCCAGAGTGTTTTAACTGTGATTGTTATAATAATGTCACTTGTCGGTCGATTGTCAGTGGACGTTGGGACACCTGCTGAAGTTGCACAGGAGTGTTTGAAGACAGTAAACTTGAATTGCCTAAATTGTTGATTGATAGAGTAACCGCAGATGTAAGGCAGATAAACACGGATGAACGCGGATATTTTCAAGATAGTTGGCGATTTTTGCAATTCCAGTATATGATTGGTTTATAGTGATTTTCAAAGGTATTGCTAGAGCGAGAGATCAGGCAAAATCTCTTAAAATTATCTGCGTTCATCCGTGTTCATCTGCTTTACATCTGCGGTGGTTCTAAACTTGATTTAAATTCCAATCATAGGGCAAAAAAACGATCGCCCATTCATCGCTTACACCCACCTCCGGGCCCAAATAACCGCCCACATAGGCAGCTACCGAACCCGCATTCTTGACAAAATCCTCGCCGTACCACTCAAAAATCTTGCTCAAATAAAGCGTCTTTTTCCCAGCATCGTACCGCACTTTATCGGGATTCTTGATAAAACTATTCGCATCCGTCTCCAGTTGAGTTCGCACAGACTCGGGGAAGTAAGCGCCGCGGCGCAACAACGGACATCCGACGGAAGCGCAAACTAAGGCAAAATGAATGCGCGCTTCGGCAAATTCCGGGCGCAAAATAGCGTGTTCGATTTGATTGAGGCTGTACTTTTTGCCGCCAATAATTGAATTTGAACGGGTGAAGAATTCCAGAAAACCCAGCCAGTTGGGGATTCCTAAAATTTTGGGACGGATGGACGCGATCGGGTATACTTCGATTACTTGGGAAATTGCGATCGCATTGTACGCATTCAACCACAGCGCCAACCGCGCATCCACATCCGTCATAGCAGCTAAATCTACATCTGCCAAAGTTCCCAGCCAATTGCTCAAAACCTCCGCCCCTTCAGCTTTCCAGCGCCGGTAATTGACGCGGCCGAAATCGTCAACGTAGCATTTTAGCAACTCGTCCCAAGTCGAAAAGTCGATCGAATTTATCATTAAGTAGAAGGGAGAAAGAAGAAGGAAGAAGGAAGAAGGAAGAAGGGAGAAGGGAGAAGTAAGAAGTAAGAAGGAGGGAAAAGAGATACACAGCCAGCTTTTTAGCTATCCGTATTTCACGTTTAATTAGATCGATTTACCAGCAAGAATTGGTTGAAAGCCGGAACCCTTTGAGGGAGAAATTAAACTCAAACTATTCATTACTCCAATCCTCTTCGTTTTAGGTAGAAGTCGCTTTCCAACTATCAACTGTCCCAGGTCAACTGTCAACTGTCAACTGTTGAATTACTGTCCACATTCTAAAGCCGACATTGCTTTAGCTTGGGGTTTTATTTATTGTACACTTATTTTCTTTTAACTCTTGTGTGGTAGCCTTCGACGCTGCCCAAAAGTTCAATTTAAGTGTACAGCCTTTCTCAAATAAATGAGGTATGCCCTATGCCCTATGCCCTATGCCCTATGCCCTATTAGCAGCTCATGTTACACCAGAAAGGCGATACAACAGCTTATTTAATACTACCGTCAACCCAAGTAGCCCCTTTCAGCTTAGCATTTTCCAAATTGGCCCCCGTCAAATCGGCTCCGGTCAAATTAGCCTCAGTCAAATCAGCACCTGCTAAATTAGCTTGCCGCAAAGAAGCCCCGCTGAGTGAAGCCCCACTCAAATTTGCCCCGGATAAATTAGCCTCCCTGAGATTCGATCCTCTCAAATCTGCCCCTTGCAAATCGGCATTTGCTAAACTCGCTTGCTGAAGGGGAATGCTTCTCAAATCGCATCCCGGACATTGGTTAGTTTGCAGCAACTGGTTGATTTGCTGGGGGTTCCCTGCAATCACCGCTGTAGCCAGCCCGAATATCAGTCCAAATGAAATCGCTCCTAAAGTTACAGATTTCATAGTCTTTACCTTCTACAATTATAAAAGATTCTTAATTTAAACTTCAACGGCGATCGGTTTATTCCGGCACAACACCAATCCCACTTTCTGATGTTAATTTGTAATTTTTCGTTACCAAACAAACCAACTATGAGCGATCGCACAAATTTTTTTGATAAACTGTTAGCGGCTGTTGAAATCAATCAAAGTCTGCTGTATTTAGCCCTCGACCCAGACCCGGAAACCTTGCCAGCACTGGTTTCGATGACTGTCGAGGAAACTCAAAGTTTTGTAACTGATTTGTTGAAAAGGCTCAAAAGTGCGATCGACCAAACAGCCGATTTAATCTGCGCCTGCAAAATCACCCTCGGTTTTTATCAATCTCTCGGCATTCCCGGCTGGCAACTGCTGCAACAAATATTAACAATTATTCCAGAACACATACCAGTAATTTTAGATGCCAAACACAGCGATTTAAACACCAGCACGGTGTTTGCCAAAACCGTATTTCAAGACTGGCAATTTGACGCTATTACCTTAAGTCCTTACGCGGGATTCGATGAAGTAGCGCCATTTTTATTATATCCCGGAAAAACAGTCTTTGTCCTCTGTGCCACGGCCAACCCGTCGGCCGCCGAATTGCAAGAATATCCGACAGCAGAAAACCCTTTCTACTTGCAATTAGTCCGAGTATCTCAGACTTGGGGAACTCCCGAACAACTGGGTTTAGCAATAGGAGTAATGCCGGATATGTTGGCGCGAATCCGCCAAGCTGCTCCCGAACGGCTGATTTTAGTTGAAGGAGACATCGCCGGAGAAAATCAATTGACAGAAGAAAACGACCTCGCGCAACTGCTGGCGGCCGGTTTAAGCAAGAATGGTGAGGGTTTATTGCTGCCAGTCCCCCCAAGTTTGTTGGCGGGGAAAGAGCCACGCCGAGAAATTGAGAAATTACGGGATAATATTAACAAAGAGAGGCTGCGCGCGATCGAAGGAAGTCCGACTTGCGAATTGTGGCTACCGGATGTTTGCTTTTTGCAACCGGAACCCAACCGCGATTTAATCTTGCAACTTTATGACATTGGCTGCGTAGTTTTTGGCGACCACGTACAAGCATCGGGCGCTGTATTTCCATATTACATTGACTTGCGAAAAATCATTTCAACTCCACAAATTTTCCATCAAATTGTCAGCGCCTACGCAGACATTCTCAAAGACTTAAAATTCGATCGCATTGCGGGCATTCCCTACGGTTCTTTACCTACAGCAACGGGTTTAGCATTGCGAATGGAACGCCCGATGATTTTCCCGCGCAAGGAAGTGAAAACCTACGGTGCGGGTAAGTTAATTGAGGGGCATTTTCAGGCTGGAGAAACGATTGTCGTAGTCGATGATATTTTGATTAGCGGTAAAAGCGTGATGGAAGGTGCGGGGAAGTTAAAATCTGCGGGGTTGAATGTGGAAGATATTGTGGTTTTGATTGACCACGAACAGGGAGTGAAAGATAAATTGAAGGCTAACGGTTATCGCGCACATTCTGTGCTAGCACTTTCTGAAATAGCTGAGATTTTGTATCAAGCAAATCGCATTGATACCGAACAATTTAATATGTTGACAGCCGAAGGCTAAGTCACAATTGTTGTAGGGGCGGGTTCGCCGACATCTATGAAAACCATAAACAATCTCATAAACCCGCCCTCCTTCGCCGTTATTTAAAGCAACATTTAATCTTAAAAAATTGGGTACATTTGTATTGTTTGTTGGGTGGGAAGCGTTTATGGAATTCTCGATTTTTGCCGTTAAATTTTGGGGAATTCGCCCCCTAGAAGTCGGGAATTTTTTATCATGTTTTTAGGACACATTTGGGTACATTTTTTTAGGACACATTTGGGTACATTTGTATTGTTTGTTGGGCGGGGGCGGGTTTATGAAATTCTCGATTTTTGCCGTTGAATTTGGGTGAACCCGCCCCTACAATGTTTTGTATTGTTTGTTGGGCGGGGGCAGGTTTATGAAATTCTCGATTAACCTTGCAAAACTTCAATTAAAGCCTCGCCCATCGCCCGACAACCGACCAGTTTCATACCTTCCGACATGATATCACCAGTGCGATAACCTCGATCCAAAACTGCCACAACCGCTTGCTCAATTTTATCAGCAGCTTCGGGCTGACTTAAGGCGTAGCGCAACATCATTGCAGCGCTTAAAACTTGGGCGATGGGATTAGCTTTATCTTGTCCGGCGATATCCGGCGCGGAACCGTGTACTGGTTCAAAAACTCCCGGGCCGCTTGCACCCAAACTCGCAGAAGGCAACATTCCAATACTACCAGTTAGCATCGCCGCCGCATCCGAAAGAATGTCGCCGAATAAGTTACCCGTGACAATTGTATCGAACTGTTTCGGCCAGCGAATTAACTGCATGGCTGCGTTGTCAACATAAAGGTGAGAAAGTTCCACATCGGGGTATTCTGAAGAAAGGGCAATTATACGATCGCGCCACAGTTGCGAAACATCCAAAACATTCGCCTTATCAACCGAACACAGCCTTTTTCCGCGCTTCCGGGCCGTCTCAAAAGCCACGCGCCCGATGCGGTCAATTTCCGACTCGGTGTAAGCCATCGTATTCACACCGCGTTTTTCCCCGGTTTCCGTCTCAAAAATGCCTTTTGGCTTGCCGAAATAAATGCCGCCAGTGAGTTCGCGGATCACCATAATATCCACACCTTCGACAACTTCTTTTTTTAAAGAAGAAGCATCAACCAACTGCGGTAAAATAGTTGCAGGACGCAAATTTGCAAACAATCCCAATCCGGCGCGCAGTCCTAACAATCCAGTTTCCGGACGCTGTTCGCGGGGCAAATTGTCCCACTTGTAACCGCCGATAGCTGCTAATAATATCGCATCGCTGTTGCGGCACTTTTCCAAAGTTTCTTCCGGTAGCGGATTGCCTGTGGCGTCAATAGCAGCGCCGCCCATTAATGCTTCTTGAAATTCAAAGCCGATGTCCAATTGTTTGCCGACAAGTTTCAGGACATCTACCGCTACAGCGATAATTTCAGGGCCGATGCCGTCTCCTGGTAAAAGAGTGATGCGGTAGTTTTGAGTCATATCGATTTAGGAGTTTTGATTTGAGATTTGAGATTGAGAGTTAAGGGGAATTCTTTGGCAATCCAAGACATTCTCACAAGGCTATAATCATATCAGGATAAGCAACCTCAGAATTCATTATGACATTCCCGACTTACCCGCCTGCTCAAGCTGAACCGCCTCTAGACCCCCGGCAGAGTTTGCCAACAATGTATGATTTACCTAGCGAAGACCCAAAGGAGCCCGGTTTGCCTGATACATTTCATTTAGATCAGCCGCAACTCTTGGAATTCACGTTTTTGCCACCTGGATGGGATGCGGAGCAAGTATTTACAGCCAGCGACCTAAATTTGTATTACGATGCAACACAGCCGCGCTGGCATAAACGCCCGGATTGGTTTGCTGCGGTGGGTGTGCCCAGGCTTTATCAAGGGCGCGATATGCGTTTGAGTTATGTAGTTTGGCAAGAACGGGTAAATCCGTTTGTGGTGGTGGAATTGCTATCGCCGGGAACTGAGGATGAAGATTTGGGCCGGACTGTTCAGCAAGCTGGGGAACCGCCGACTAAGTGGCAAGTTTACGAACAAATTTTGCGGATTCCTTACTATTTTGTGTTCAGTCGCTACACGGATGAATTGCAAGCTTTTCATCTTGTAGGTGGTCATTATGAACCGGCAGAATTAATGGATGGGCGGTTATTTATTCCTGAGTTGCAGTTGAGTTTAGGGTGGTGGCAAGGCACTTATAAGAGTATGAATCGTTTGTGGTTGCGGTGGTTTACGGCCGAAGGAGGGTTGATTTTGAGTCCGGGTGAAAGGGCAACTGCTGCGGAACGGCAACTGATAGAATATCAACAGCAACTTATAGAATCTCAACAGCGAGAGGAAAGGCTAGCGGCGCGGTTGCGGGAATTAGGTATCGATCCTGAACAGTTGGTTTAATAGTCCCGCACTCAGCCCTGGTGAAACCGTTTCTTGGTATATTTATCGTAAGCTGTCGCACATTTAAATTGTATATTCAGGGCGGGCGGGACGCCCACCCCACTCATTGTCTGATTTTTTTGAGATGCAATTTAAATGCAGAACAGCTTAATAAACGCAAATTTTCTGAGAAACCGGGCTTCTAGTCATCCGTAAGTCCTGTTTGAGTATTCCAAAAGCAGGCGCGGCGCAGCTATCGGGATCTTAATCGCCCATAACCGCTTTTCAACTCCTCGCATCCGTGCAACAAGATTGAAATAAAATAACAAAAGTTCGATCGCACGCACGTACAAAAAATCGGCAAGGAGTCGCACCAGTGACAGACGGGGAAAGCACACCAACATCAGCACAGATTGACAATCGAGACTATTCATGGCCCTTTTGGCCAATTGTTCCAATGTATCCCTACAGCAGGCGACGGACAATCCGCAAGGAAATAGTCAAGGACAAAATCTGGACTTTTGACCAACTACAAGGCATTTTCTACGTCATTGTGCCGATTCGGATGACAGTCATCAAACTCGAATCCGAAGGCCTTCTCGTCTACGCCCCCGTCGCGCCGACTCCTGAGTGCATCCGCTTGCTAAACGAGTTAGTCGCAGAACATGGCGAGGTTAAGTATATCCTGCTGACAACGGTTTCGGGCATCGAACATAAGGTATTTGTCGGCCCCTTTGCGAGGTGTTTTCCCGAAGCGCAGGTGTTTGTCACTCCCAAGCAATGGAGTTTTCCGCTAAATTTGCCGCTGAGTTGGCTGGGTTTGCCCGGTAAACGCACCTCTGTACTGCCTTTGGATAGCAGCAACACGCCCCTTGCAGATGAATTTGATTGGGCAATCCTGGGCCCGCTGAACCTCGGTTTAGGCTTTTTTGCGGAAGTTGCGTTATTTCACAGGGAATCGCGCACGCTAATGTTAACAGATTCTGTGGTTTCGATTCCCGAAAACCCGCCCGCGATTCTCCAACTCGACTCGTACCCGCTGCTATTTCACGCCAAAGACACCGCTTTGGATGTGGTGGCAGACACCCAGGAAAATCGATGCAAAGGGTGGCAGAGAATCGCCTTATTTGCGATGTATTTTCGCCCTAGCGTGTTGGAGGTGCCGCCGTGGTCGGGGGTGTTAGCCAGCGCCCTGAAAGCGCCAGAGCGATCGAGAAAAGCTTATTTTGGATTGTATCCGTTTAAGTGGCAAACTGATTGGGTGCGATCGTTCGAGGCTTTGCGCGGAGGAGGGCGGTTGTTGGTAGCGCCGGTGTTGCAGACTCTGATTCTCAACCGCGCGCCGAGGGAAACTCTCGATTGGGTGGATAAAGTCGCGAGTTGGGACTTTGATCGGATTGTACCTTGTCACTTCGATCCCGCGATCGACTGCAAGCCCCGCGAATTTCGCCAAGCATTCTCATTTCTGGAAAAACACTCGGTTGGTAATTCTTTACCGGAAGATGATTTTAAATTGCTGAGGGATATTGATGCTGGTTTGAATAAAACTGGTTTAGTTCCGCCTGCAAAAGAGAAGGTTTAATCTGATATTTTTGACAATTCTGAATAAGCTGTTTGAGCACAAACAAGATGCCTGTTGCACTCAAAAATTCAACTATTGTGGAACGGGCATCTTGCCCGTTCCGGCTAGAAGCCCATCGCCAAGATAAAACCCTTAACAATTACTGGAAATTTATTCATTTATCTCATTAAATCATTAATCAACTCATCCACCTTCAAAAGTTCTTGAATAATTTGCTCTACCCTCTGCAATTCATTTATGGGATTGAGAACTCTAATAGTTGTTGGGGATGTAGCTGAAGTATGGACTGCAACACCTCTGTCTTCCCCAAAGGTATTCATAGTAGCCAGCCCAAAAATATTTAGATTCTCGGAATTGATTCCTATTGGCAAAAGCAACGACAGAATATTAGCTTCTTTTATTCCATGATTCTGGTCAATGATTCGCTTAAAACTATTAATAGCTAAATCTATCTTTTTGTTGATTTTTATTTTCTCATCCGGTATTTTTTTAGCTGGCTTTGTTGGACTTAGTGTATCTGGTGGTAATTCCATCATTTGACCGGAAAAGGCAAGCAAACATATCAAAGTACAGCAAGTCTTACCCTGACTGTCCCAATTGTTTTTAGCATTAAGGGCTGCTTCCCAAACTCTATCCTCTAGATAAGCTTCAATTTCGGCATGAGCTAAAACTCTGTAGGCAAGAGTTAAGGCTAACTGTCTGGGGGAATAAAAATGTCCGGGCTTAATCTTAGGAATGAATTGTTTTTTTAACCTATTCAACTCCTTAGTTAGAGTACGAAATCTGACGGATTTTGGCATACTGCTTAAGAACTTACCACAACCCGTTAAAGATAATGCGGTTATCTGCGAGTTCGGGGACATAAAACTCTAAATTTAAAACCTTTCGCAAAGTTTTGCCCCACAGTGAGAGACGAGTATGAGTTTCGCGAATGCTAGTTGTTCTTTTCTCAACAGCGTCTCTGAATTCGCTATTAGGGGACGAACATAACTCTTTAAAAGCATTTTCTACTCGCTCCTTATTATTCTTAGCAGCTTGTCCTATCTCGGGATATGAAAAATAAAAAACCATTACATCTAAAATAGCTCGATTCATTTTTTTGCGGTAAGTATTAGAAGTGTTAGACCATACGCGAAATATATTTTCTTCTCCAAATATTGCAATGGTTGTTTGCACCGCGTTCTCAAATTCGCTAACTGTATCTTCGATCTCGATTTTTCGTTCGTCCCAATTATTGTTGAGTTTTTCGCAGGTCATGTCCAGGAATTTTTTAAGATTCCCGCGATAATCGGATAAAAAATAATATAAGGCTACATACCGCAGCAACAATTCGACATCGCGCATCCGAGGATCGGGATTTTTTGATTTAAGTATTGTTCTTAAAGCCTGATTTTTAATTGATGCGTCGTCTAAAAAATTGACAAAATCTCCGGGATGCAATGCTTGCCTCAATTCTTGGGGAGATAGCGGAGTATTCTCTAAATTCAGGCGTAAAAAAACTTTGTATAGTAAACTTTCTGTACGCCAGTTTCTAATCAATGTAGTCCGAATAGTTTGAGTGTCGAGTACATTAAGTACGGGACTCAACACAACATCGTTTTTTATATCCTTATAGGTATAACCATTGAGATCGGGTCTAAATTCTAAGTTTGCCAAAGCAAAACTATCATTAGGAGTTTCGCTCATTCCATAAAATTGCAGGATGGCAAGCAAGCGTTGCTTGCCATCAAGAACTATAAAATTTCCGCGCCTCTTTTCAGGAGAAGCTAAAACTATTTCTGGAATGGGAAATCCTAGAAAAATTGATTCGATAAACCTACTTTTGCGAGTTATATCCCAAGCATCTCGTCTTTGAAATCTTGGATTGAGTTGAATGTTTTCCCGCATAATTAGATCGAGGATGCTGGTTGTTGTCCAATCAGTGCTACCTACAATGATTTCTGAAATTTCTTTTAATATCGATTGTGGCTTTTCATTAGATTCCAGCTCATCATCTAAATATTCATCTTCTTTATCAAAGATTACTTCTTCTGGTTTTTCCAAGAGTTTTTGTTTGGGCATGACTGTACTCTACTCGTGAGTTTAATTTGGATAGACTATCTATTACCTAAGTATAGCAGAAGTCAAAAGACTGAAGTTGACTCTTGACCGAGAACGAGAGAGTTTTCTTCCCAACTCATAAATTTTGTAACTTCCACAGCGTATTAAACTATTGTCTATTGGTGCGTCGCTGTCATATTTTTCATTTTTATTTGGGATGAGCGATAGCGACGCACCCTACGAATACTGAGGACTTCAGTCCTCACTACAAACCTGACAGCACAAAATCACGATTTTTTCAATTTAAACTCATCAAACTTCACCACTTCCGAGTCTGGTTTCCGCGTATCAAAATAATAGCTACTAACCGTAGCATTCCCCGTGTCAAATACACTAAAAGCCGTAATATCATTACTATCAATATACGGCAATGCCAGCCCATCTTTCCCCAACAAAGGTGCAACTGTTGGCATCACAGGTTCCAATCCGTTCGGATCTCCAATCGCGCTGTAATCCTCCCCATATCCAGGCGGCACAAATCGGCGCTTTCTCCCCGCAAACGCCCCGTAACTGTTACCCACATTGGAAGTCTCTAAAAAGTGCATTCCGCTGGAACTCACAAACCGATTCCACAAATGCGAATGTCCGTACAAAACTAACTGCACGCCCGCCGTTTCTAGCAGCGGCATCACATCCCGAATCAGATAATCTTGCTGTTTCGGATATTCGTAACGCACCATCTTAATCTCGCCGTCCAAAGTGCGATCGACTATTTGCACTGGGTCAGTATAAGCAGGTACAATATTGTCACCCAGAGAATGCGGTGGATGGTGAAACATCACAATTTTATATTTAGCCTGCTGAAATTCCGCACTATATAACTCTTGTTCCAGCCAAGAATATTGAGCGCTACCTTTGGCAATTGGCTCAAAAATATGCTGTCCGTATCCCCATTTTTCAGGACGATCAAAATCTTCGTCCCGTTCCCGATACCTGCCTCTCGCCCCCGGATCTAAATTGGGAGTCCGCCAGATATTCGTAACATACAAAGTCACTAACCGCACGTCCCCAAACGTCACAGCATAATAATTTTTCTCACTTGGTAAACTGAAAATTTCGTTGTAAGTATCACTATTAAAACTATTGTTTTTTAACAAAACATCTTGGTCTTTCATCCCATATTTTTGAGTGAGGTATGGATATATTTTTTCCACAGCAGCGCGGGGAAAAGGGTCATTAAACTGGTCGTTGAGACTGCTGCTAGTTGAAAACCTACCCATAATCTCATGGTTCCCAATCGTCGGAAATATAGGCGCGTGTTGGATCAGTTCGCCACCGCTGTACACGGTTTTGATGCCCTTTTGGTCGATTTCGGAGAAGGCGCGGCCTTGCAAACCCGGGAAAAAAGCGCGGCCTCGGTCGTCGTCGAACCATTCGGAAGCGCGATCGGCTATATTAATTAAATCACCAGCCATGAAAACTGCATCAACTTTATCAATTGTTTGTGCTACTTTCTGGAGATTAGCCGCTGTCATCGGCATCAATTGATGATCGGAAGTAAATAGGATTTTTAGCCCAATTCCCGCTGCTGGTGTCGGAGAAAGGCTGAAAACTTTGCTGCTAACAGATTCACCATCTTTCGTTTCGCTAGTCACTAGATAAGGAATGCGAACACCGGGCATTAAATTAGTAATTTCTGCTTCGTGGCGCCAGATGTGGCGGACAATTGGATTGTTATCAATTATGCCCTGTTTCATTTCATCGGAGATGTGCGAGTCTTTGTCTTCCCGAACCCGGCTTAGCTTGGTAGTATTTGCAGTCGCAATTTTACTCAAGTTTTCGCCGTAAGCAACAATGTTCCGAGTCCCGGAAAATTCGGTAAACCAAACAACTCGCACCGAGTTAGTTGTTGGAAGTTGCAGAAACGGATCGGTTAAAAGTTTGGGTTTGTTGAGGAAAGATTGCATAATCAAACCTAGGAATAGGACAATCAAAATCAAAACAGCAAAAAACCACAGGTTGCGAGAAGAACCTTGGGGTATTTCTAATTTATCGGGCAATGGTGTTAACATAAGTTATTGTCATTAATCTGTAGGGGAAAGTTCAACAGTAAAATATAACTCCCAACCCCAATATATATAAACCCGCCCCCGCTTTGAATTTTAGACTACGAAAGTTATCAAAAAGTTAAGAAATTCTGAGAATATCTCAGATATCACAAACCGGGTGGATCTGACTTTTGAGGAGGGCGAAGCATGACCGCAGATAAGTTATTAGTTATAATCTCATATTGAATGCGGTCATGCTTCGCCCCTACACATATATTTGCCAAACATGAGATGCACCCCACAAACCTCAACTATTAATCTCAAATATAGCGGTTCTCCCAAAGATGAGGTATTCACCAATTCATTAACAATTACAAAATCCCCCAATCCCCCAATCCCCCAATCCCCCCAATCTAAAATCGAACAATCCCCCAATCCAAAATCTAAAATCTAAAATCTAAAATCGAACAATCCCTCAATCCAAAATCTAAAATCTAAAATCTAAAATCGAACAATCCCTCAATCCAAAATCTAAAATCTAAAATCTAAAATCGAACAATCCCCCAATCTCCCAATTCTCCAATCCAAAATCTAAAATCGAACAATCCTCCAATTCTCCAATCCAAAATCCAAAATCTAAAATCTAAAATCGAACAATCCCCCAATCCAAAATCTAAAATCTAAAATCTAAAATCTAAAATCGAATGACTCACCACCTTCTCAAAGCTAACTGCAAAACCGTACACTTAGGTGGTTTCTCTCCCAAGCTAGAACCTGCTTTAACTGTCGATTCGGGCGATCGCATCGATATCGAAACCTATTCAGGATATTATGTTGCTGACAAGGCCCCGCCGGAATTTTTGACGCCGGAATTTTTAGATATCTGTCAGAATTTACCTGACAACCGCAAAGTCGGCCCGGGCCCGCACTTGCTAACAGGCCCGATTTATGTTAATGAGGCTGAACCCGGAGACGTTTTAGAAATTCACATCGAGGAAGTTTACCCAAGTTTACCAGTAGGATTCAATGCAATTCGCGCTGGTTGGGGAGTTTTACCTGAATATTTTCCTGACCCTAAATTGCGGTTTATTCCCCTAGATTTAGAACAAAAGATTGCGGAATTTCCGGCAAATAGCGGCGTCCAGATTCCGCTGCATCCATTCTTCGGAATTATCGGTGTTGCAGATTTTGAAATCAACCGTTCTTCTATTCCTCCACAACGCTACGGCGGCAATATGGACAATCAGGAATTGCAAGCAGGAACGCGGTTATTTTTACCTATTGCGGTGCGTGGCGGTTTGCTGTCAATCGGCGACGGACATTCGGCACAGGGAGATGGCGAAGTTAATGGTACGGCGATTGAAACTTCGATGAATGGGACTATTCAAATCATCTTGCGTAAGGATTTATTTTATATATTTCCGTTTGCGGAAACTCCTACTCATATTGTAGTTATGGGTTTTGGTCAAACATTAGATGATGCATTTGATATGGCGGTAAAACAGACTGTTAATTGGCTACAAAAATATGCAGGTTTTCAAGAAGAAGATGCCTATGTTTTCTGTTCCCTCGCCGCCAATTTTCGGATTACTCAGGCTGTCAATAATCCCCGCAAAGGAGTTCACGCAATGGTGCCTAAATCGATTTTGCCCAATGTGCAAATTATCGATCGCTAGCCGTGATGTGGTATGATAACAGCCGATCGCCAAAACAACCTCGATCGCGATCGCACAAATTACACATTTTTATCACTGCGGTTCGTCGATCGCGATCGCACCAGCGTTCAAAATTTAGCTTAAGATTAGGATAGGTTGCAAATTCTATCTAAATGGGTTCCATGAAAAACCAGACTGACGATTCTGCAAAACAAGATTTAGTCGATCGGGCTTTTGGAAGTCCAGCCATCCCAGATCCGACAGCGTGGGTGGATGAACATTATTTTCTGGCTAATTTTGCCAATACTCTCGCCCACCTCCAAGAAAATTTATCTGATGAGAGTTGCGAAATCGCCGAGAGTGCTGAGTCTGGCGAGGCGAGATTGTCGCTCGATGCTAAAATTAGAGATATATTGAAAGCTAATTTTAGCGATGACTGTTGGCAGTATGTCGAAAGTTTGTTGTGAGTTCGGTAATATTAATAAATATTTGTAGGTTGATAAATTTTGAGTGTCAATTAAGCTGTTGCAGATTTAAATTGTCTATTTCAACCGATGATTGAAAATCATTAAATTGTCTCCCGTCTTCGCTTCGGACATTCCTTGATAAATTGTAACTTTTTATACTTTAGGTTGGTCGAAAATTAGGGTTGATAGGAATTGCGATCGATCGCAAAAACTCAGCACTTTCTTCGGGTAAAGCAGTATTGATAAACATTCCGCTACCAAGCTCAAACCCAGCCTGCTTGGTCACTCTGGGAATAATGGCGATATACCAGTGGAAGTATTTTGTTGCCTGTTCCGCCGTCGGCACGGAACGAATACTATAGTTGTAATCGGGATTGTTCAATCCGTAATAAAGCTGAGCGAGTACAGTTTTCAAAGTATCAGCCAGATCCGTAATTTCCGCATCAGTAATATCATCAAAGGAAGACGAATGTCGGCGCGGAAAAATCCAGATATGAAACGGTGAAAGTGCAGCGTAAGGAATAAAAGCCACGAAATATTTGCTCTCAAAAATTACTCTTTCACCTGCCGCCAATTCATCTTCCAAAGTCCTGCAAAACAGACATTCTCCCGTATCATCAAAATAGCGAACTGCTGCATCAATGCGGCTGCGAAATTGGCTGGGGACAACGGGCGTCGCTGCTATCTGCGAGTGAGGGTGTTCGAGAGAAGTTCCGGCACTTTCCCCGTGATTTTTGAAGATCACAATTGTTTCAACGTGGGGATATTTTCTAATTTCTAAATAGCGGTGACGGTATACTAAAAGTATGTCCGTTACTTCTTCAACGGTCAACAAAGCAGTCGTCAAATCGTGTCGCGGGTGTTCGACAATTACTTCGTGAAAGCCGATTCCCGACATCATGCGGTGAATTCCCGATGATATCCTGATCCGTTCTGCTGTCGGCGACAGGGCGGGATATTTGTTGCCAATTGCGCGGACTTTCCAGCCGGTGCGATCGCCCAAACGGCAAGTTTCTAATGTGCCATCTTCTTCGTTACCCACGCAAAACGGGCAATCGGGGCGGTGTGAGGGTAGGAATGCGGGTATTTTTTTTGTGTTGGCGAATTGGTCAGGTCTTTTTGCGCGATCGGTGGCGATGATTACCCAATCTCTGGTAATTAGATTTTGTCTAAGTTCAGACATTTTCTTACCTTTTGTTGCAGGGTTGAGCCGTTTCTTATGGTAAGATAAGAGTTTGCCTGATGTCACGGTAAAATCTAAATTTTTAACAAATCTTGACTTGAATATGTCTGTAAATTTGCCTGTATCCGAACGTCAAATTCAGAAGAAATTCAAACACGCTGCCGATTTTGGTGTTTCAGGCAATTACAATTTGCAGACAGCAGCAGCATTTGCGGCAGCTATTCAAACTCATGTCCAGAAACAGGGAGTGCAGGAGATTGAGGGTACTTATCGCAGGCAACCTGTAAAGCACTACTTTGACCCTGCGACTAATTTAAATGTTATAGTGGACGCAGGAGACAATTTTATTAGCGGCTGGAAACTGAATTCTGCCCAAATTGCTGAATTAAGTGCGACTGGAGATATTGGAGGTGGATAAATATGGATAAGTACATCAAGTTATTAGAAGAGTTTGCAGGCAGTAAAATCAGCGCTGATGAGTTTGAACAGCGGTTTCTACAATTGTTTAAGAGTGACAATAACCTCCAGCCGGGGAGAGAATTTAAGATTTTAGACAAGTTGTTTTCCGATGTTGATGCTTATTGCAGCGACCCGGATTTGATTGAAGACCCTCGATTTGATATTGGTGAGGTTCAATTGCGAGTATCGGCCCAGGAAACGCTGGATCAGTTGCTAAACTTAACAACAGTTTTAACAATTGAAAAATAAGAATCAAAACCATCCCCGTGCATCAGTAGTTAAAATTTCTCACCCAGCCATTCCCTCCCCCTCGCCAACAACTCATCCAAAGTTTCCACTGGCCAAAACCGCACCTTTCCATCCTGGGAACCTGTTATTAAAAACTTCCCATCCCGACTAAAACAAATACTATTAATCGGACTTTTCAACTCCACAAAATCAGCCTCACCTTTGAGTAAATTCCCTTTATATCCGCTAAAATCCGCCAGTAAATTACCTTGCAAATCCCACAATTTAGCTGTGCCGTCTTGTGATGCAGTGGCGATCGTATCTCCATTCGGGCTAAAACAGACACTTGTTACGAGGTTTTGATGTCCGGTGAATGTTACTAAGCAGTTACCTTGCAAGTCCCACAATTTGGCAGTTTTGTCAGATGAGGCAGTGGCGATCGTATCTCCTGTAGGGCTAAAACTGATACTTGTTACCGATTCATCATGTCCAGCAAAAGTGACCAAGCAGTTGCCTTCCAATTCCCACAATTTCGCGGTTTTATCAGATGAGGCAGTAGCGAGCGCATCTCCATTCGGGCTAAAACTGATACTTGTTACCCAGTGATTATGTCCGGTGAATGTTACCAAACATTTGCCCTGCAAATCCCACAATTTGGCGGTTTTGTCAGGTGAGGCAGTAGCGAGCGCATCTCCATTCGGGCTAAAACTGATACTCCATACCGATTCATTATGTCCGATGAATGTTACCAAGCAGTTGCCTTGTAAATCCCAGAACTTGGCGGTTTTGTCATCTGATGCAGTAGCGAGCGCATCTCCATCCGGGCTAAAACTAACACTTCTTACCGGGTAATTGTGTCCTGTGAATGTTACCAAGCAGTTGCCCTGTAAGTCCCACAATTTGGCCGTACCCTCAATTGAGGCAGTAGCGATCGCATCTCCTGTGGGGCTAAAATTGACACTATTTACCGATTCATTATCTCTGGTGAATGTTGCTAAGCAGTTGCCCTGTAAATCCCAGAACTTTGCGGTTTTGTCATCTGATGCAGTAGCGAGCGCATCTCCTGTGGGGCTAAAACTGACACTATTTACCGATTCATTATGTCCGGTGAAAGTCACTAAGCAGTTGCCCTGCAAGTCCCACAATTTGGCGGTGTGGTCATCTGAGGCAGTAGCGAGCGCATCTCCATTCGGGCTAAAAATGACACTTGTTACTGAGTCATAATGTCCGGTGAAAGTCACTAAGCAGTTGCCCTCCAAGTCCCACAATTTAGCAGTGCCATCAATCGAGGCAGTAGCCAGCGCATTTCGATTCGGGCTAAAACTGACACTTGTTACCGAGTAATCATGTTCGGTGAAAGTCACTAAGCAATTGCCCTGCAAGTCCCACAATTTGGCGGTTGTATCATCTGAGGCAGTAGCGATCGCATCTCCTGTGGGGCTAAAACTGATACTTGTTACCGATGTATTATGTCCGGTGAAAGTTTTCAAGCAGTTGCCCTGCAAGTCCCACAATTTGGCGGTTTTATCATCTGAGGCAGTAGCAATCGCATCTCCTGTCGGGCTAAAACTGACACTTGTTACCCAGTCAAAATATCGGGTGAAAGTTTTCAAGCACTTGCCCTGCAAGTCCCACAATTTGGCGGTGCCGTCAGATGAGGCAGTAGCAATCGCATCTCCTGTGGGGCTAAAACTGATACTTGTTACTGATGTATTATGCCCGGTCAATGTCACCAAGCAGTTGCCCTGCAAGTCCCACAATTTGGCGGTGCGGTCATCTGAGGCAGTAGCGATCGCATTTCCTGCCGGGCTAAAACTGACACTATTTATCCTACTTATCCTGCCATTATGTCTAAGCAACTCACGCCGTTCACGGATTCTAGCAAGAATCATCTGCAAAGCTAACAGAGGACTGGTAACAGGATATTCTGAAAGCGGGGGATTATCAGGTATCCACTTTTTTAAGTCTTTTCCTGCTTTGATAGCTGCCTGCAAAGCTTCTATTTGCTTTCTCTCCGACTGAAAAAGAGTTAACGCCATGCCTCCAGTTTCTTCAATGTTAATAATTTCTCTAACTTGCCTCCGAACTTCTTTTAGAAATTTATTAGATGTCCTTAATTCTTGGCGTTCATCATCTCGACTGTCATCTAAAAAATCATTATCCTCGTCGCTCAACCGTTTTCCTTTTTTCCACTGCAACGCATCATCCAACGCTTGACCGTGCAGCAGTCGAGAAGTATCTTGACGATTTGAGGCGATCCAAGCAGCGAAGTTTTCCTGGTAGGGGCGGAGTTTTGCTAATTCTTGCTGTACCCAATCGAGGTTAAAAATTGCGGCGTATATGGGGTTATAAACTTGTAGATATCCGTTGCGTTTGACGACTAATCCTGAGAGTTGTAACCTTCTTTGATCGAGACTATTATCAGCACAGATTTTCCGATCCGCGTCCGTCAGTATTTGCTGATAAATACCCAGCAGTAGCGCCGTGCGGTCTTGATAGTCAA
Organism: Microcoleus sp. PH2017_35_SFW_U_B; assembly: GCF_020737865.1. Classification (NCBI taxonomy): domain Bacteria; kingdom Bacillati; phylum Cyanobacteriota; class Cyanophyceae; order Oscillatoriales; family Microcoleaceae; genus Microcoleus; species Microcoleus sp. PH2017_35_SFW_U_B. The sequence goes on along the minus strand of NZ_JAEQDE010000077.1, from coordinate 14,352 downwards.
GCAGCAATCGACGCCTAATAGTCTTAAAATGTTCTTGTTCGTCATTCGCTTCCCAATTGTCAATGACATACTTTTTCACTAAATCTTCCACATCAGAAGTCCGACTGGCAGATTTATAGACCATCAGTTGGCACAGCTTTTGCATCAAAAAAGGTTGCCCGTTTGTCCACTGAAAAACCTCAGCTAATATCTCCTCCGATATCTCCTGCGATCGCTCTCCCATTAAGCCAGGAATTAAAGCAGGTCGAGCTTCCTCCAAAGTAAACCCTGTTAAATCAATAGCCTTGCCAATATTAAAAGGTGTTCGGTCTTTATCGCGAATCAAATCTGCTGGCGTCGCAACTCCCAAAAGACAAAAGGTAAGGCGCTTATATTCATAATTAATCGCTCTTTTGTTATAGCAAGCCCGAATCAATAGAAAAAAATCATCCTTCCAGCTCAGATTTAAAATCGAATCAATTTCATCAATAAAAATAACAATATTTTGCGAAATCTCTGTCAATAAAACATCTTCAATAAACTGACTCAATCGCTGAGAAGGCGACAGCAATTGTCGCTGCTGCCACCAACTGTCACTATCCACCTTTCTTGAGAGTGCGCCACCCCGAACCAACTCAGAAATAATCCCAAAATACCAGTAGTCTGAAGTTTCGCTACCGATATCTGTTAAATCTATAGCAATACATTTAAAGCCTGCTTTTTCGCGCAAGCGTTTCATCGTTTGTACTTGCAAGCTAGACTTACCCATTTGTCTGGAGTTCAACACATAACAAAATTCTCCTGCTATCAAACTTGCATAAAGTTCACTGTCTGCAAGACGCTTAACATAGGTAGGATGTTCGTACTCTAAAGAACCACCAACTTGATATTGATAAACCGTCATAATCTGGTTTTACTCCCGACTCTAATCTCGAAACTTTTCGGCAAAATAATCCCGATATAACCGACAGCTAGAAGTGATACCATGCTGATGCCGCTTGACTAAACCCGTACTCAGTAACTTGAATTCTAGCACCTGTTCTAATTTTACCGAACTGTCTGCAAGTACAACTTGTTTAAGAGCGAGTTTGAGCTCAGAATATTTTTGCAAATCCGTCCAGTGACGATACAAGTGCTCGCCGTAAATTCCCACGTCTGTAGCTGCATTGTGCAAAACTTCTGCTAAAGATAGATTGGAATCATGCAAATGATACAGTGCCTTGCGTACTAGATAAGGATAACCACCAACTATTGCCATCAATGCTATCACTTCATCAGTTCCCCAGGATAATTGATGGCGGCGGGCTAAATCTAGAATATTTGGCTGGTTAAATTCGGTCAACTCTACTGAAAAACCGACATTAAAGGGTGATTGATTATGAGGCAATTCCACGTAAACATTTGTAGAATGAAGCAGCACCATTCGCAAGTTTTTCCAAATGTCAGTTTTCTTAGTTTCTTCAAACCAGCTTCGTAACATCTTCAGAAATTCTTGGGCAGTTTTCTCATGATAAAAAATACAGTCGATTTCTTCTAAAGCCAAGACCAAAGGACAATTTATAGCTTCTAAAACTTCAGCTTGAAAGTATTTTTTGCAGTTTACGAGAATGCCTCCGCGCGCCTGCAAATCGATATTACATTCTAGTTTTAGCTTTTCGCTGATATTGAAGCAAAACCATTCAAAAAATTTATTTGTGTTGTTCAATACGTCTTCTTCAGCATCTCTAAAATCTAAACGTACTAACCGATACTCATTTATTTGTGCATTTTTTATGATGCGATTTAATAGAGAAGTTTTTCCCATTAATTTGGGAGCTTTAATGCGAATCATTGACCCCGGTCTTAAAATCTGCTGATAACAGTCAGCTTCCATTCTGGAACGCTCTATATAAAACTCAGAATTTAATGGCACTATCTCTTCTGGAACTTCTAATATTTTTCGAGGTTCAGGGCTTCTTTCCCCAAATTCCTTTAATAACTTTTCACAAACTAATTCCCGTTTATATTTAACAAATAATTTAATCAAATCATCGCGTTGCGTATAACCCTGTTCATTTTTGATATTAAATAACTGGCAAATCGTTGAAATATGACGACTAACACAGTTTTTCGTTACTTTTGGGGAAAGAGAGTTAGCGATTTGTTGATCTGACTTATTTTGCAAGAACTCTTTTAGCACTGGACGCTGTTTTCGTTGAAGCTTGTCTGTATAGATAGCCTCAAACTCCTGTTTTGTCATATTATCCATTACCCCTCAGCCTCAAACCTGCCTAATTTCTCTTAAATTAGCATAAATCAGAGCTTTAGCGTAGTTGTCCTGTCAATTCCTGGTGAGTTTTCACAATTTTATAAGTCAAACATGATTTGTGAGTTTTTTTTCATAAACTCTTTCACAAATGATTCAAGCCCAATTCACAATCTCTCCAAATTTTTACCTGACAACTAATTTGGGAGTCTAAATTAACGATCGCCCGCGAACACAGAAAAGCCAGATATTCTAAAGTTACGCATCAAAACCAAAGAAACCGGGTTTTTCGCAGTTGATGCGCTGTAACGAAATATTCCCGCAAAAACCCGGTTTCTGGCCACCCGTGCATAAGTCCCATGAAACTTAAAACCATGAAACTAGAAAAACATAATCCGGACAAGACTAAATTAGCTAAAAAGGTAAAGCAAGTGAAAAAATCTGACAATTCAAACATCAAGTGGTTGATCCAGGAAGTTGTAGTACCGATCGCGATCGCCGTAATTCCTGCCCTAATTCCCTTAGCAACACCGTCGATCGCCCCTCCCAATACCCAACAACCGGCAATTCCTGCGATCGATCGCACAATTCCACCGTCAAAATGATGTTTTCTGCGATCGCCCCTAATGCAAGAAACCGGGTTTCTGCGATAATTTACGCATCCTCACGAGATTTTGCAAAGAAACCCGGTTTCTGACTCCGCGCGCGATCGCCCTTTTTACGCCAACTGCACATTCTGCAATACTTGGATAAAAATCATATGAATCGAAAAAAATACCTGGTTCTCAATTTTGCTATTGTGTTTATTATCTCCATTTTGTTAATTCGCGATCGGTCTTTTAATGAACTTTTGCAGGTCGTAATTAATCAAGAAGATCGAGCATCTATTACCATTCCAGGCTATGTGCTAGAGTGTTCCGATACAGGTTCATTACGTTGTGAGATTAACATCGATCGCCTACCGTTAGTAGTTAAAGCTACATCATATGATGACTGTCAGGCAACATACGGCAAACAAATTGTTCCTTGCTGGCGCACTATAGCCTCAGCAAACGATTTAATTGCAATTAAAGGCTTACAGTTAAGTCAGGAAGAACAAAACGCAATAAAAAATAAAGTATGGGTTCGATCGATCGCCAGTCCTCGAATCCTAGGTGATGGAATAGCGAATGGAATTCTACTGCAAATACTGCTTTTCATGTTATCGATTTCTAGTAGTATTAATGTGTTTAAATGTTTATATGGTAAATTCAGGCAGCTCAAGCCAGATTTGCATAAATCGATTATTTTTTTAGGTTCATCGATAGGAGGAATCGGCTGCTTTTTGTTTTTATTAGTGTATTTTTTTGCATTGTTAATGACCTATGGATATATTGGATAAGTCCGCCCCTTTTCGATTGTAGGGTCAGGGTGTGTTGAGCGATCGGCTAATCCAGTCAACCATATTATATGGTGCAAGAAGAGTCAGATCGCCCTTTTTAAGCCAACTGCAACTGCACATTCTGCAACTTGCAAATCGCTTTCAACACTTGCGCTAACAAGAGCGATCGCTCCCTGTCAATCAAATTCAATTCCGGTAAAATCTGATAAGTACAAGGATTCCCCCGCGTCACCCTCACAAACCGATAACTTTCCCCATTCGTAGTCAATCCCCAAACAGACGATTGCTGCTGCAAACTCTTATAAGTATAAGTCAGCAATTGTGGCAAACCGGCCAAAGGGGCGATCGCACTATTTTTCGCCTCCACTACCAAAATCCAAAACGGTGTCGCCCCTATCTCCGCATCCGGCTGATTTACTGCTAAAATATCCAACCGGCCTTTAATTAAAGTATCCTTATCTTCAACTTCAATGGGTATGCTATCCTCCATTGTCAGTACGATCGGAATATCAAAAAATCCTGTTAATCTCATCAAAGGTGAAAGCACTAAAAACTTAACGAGTTCTTCTGAAACTTTTCCGGCGGATAGGTATCGTCGAAAGTCATTTCTAAGTTTCAATAGTTCCTGCTGTTCTGATTCTGTCAGCGGTTCCAGAGAGAAAAAATCAGTGAAGCCTTCTCCTTCTAACTCTTCGAGTTTGAGAAGGTGGCGAACGTCATTTAACGAAAGTTGGCTTGCTTCTAAATTTTGAGTCATGGCTTTTGTGCGATCGCTGATCCATTCAACTATATTATAAAAGCATTTTCATAGAAATAGCAAAACTCCGCAAATTCAAAGCATAAAAAAATGCCCGGATCAAAACTGATGCCCATTCAGTATCTCTTTGATGAAAATTAGGTAATTGGTAATCGGTAATCGATCCCGATTTTTACACAAGTATTCAAAGTCTTAAGGAAAATAAACATACTTTTACCCCAACTTATGCACAAAATAGCTAAAAAGAGTAAGTTAACTAAAAACTAACAGCGATGTCACAAGATACGATCGAATCAATCCTCCAAGAAAAACGCCTGTTTCAGCCGCCTGCTGAATTCTCCCAAAAAGCTCACATCAAAAGCCTAGAAGAATACCGCGCCCTCTACGAAAAAGCGAAAGCCGACCCCCAAGCATTCTGGGCCGAACTCGCTACCCAAGAATTAGACTGGTTTCAAAACTGGGATACCGTGCTCGACTGGCAGCCACCCTTTGCTAAATGGTTTGTCAATGGCAAAATTAACATTTCTTACAATTGTCTCGATCGCCATTTAACCACCTGGCGCAAAAACAAAGCCGCCCTGATTTGGGAAGGCGAACCGGGCGACTCCCGCACCCTGACTTACGCCCAACTCCACCGCGAAGTCTGTCAAATGGCTAACGTCATCAAAGAATTGGGAGTCCAAAAGGGCGATCGCGTCGGCATTTATATGCCCATGATTCCCGAAGCTGCGATCGCCATGTTAGCCTGTGCCAGAATCGGTGCAGTACACAGCGTAGTTTTTGGCGGATTTAGTGCTGAAGCTTTGCGCGATCGCCTCAACGACGGCCAAGCAAAACTCGTGATCACCGCAGACGGCGGCTTCCGCAAAGACGCAGCAGTCGGCCTCAAAGTACAAGTAGACAAAGCCCTCGCCAACAACGCTGCACCCAGCGTTACCAACGTTCTCGTCGTCCAGCGTACCAAACAAGAAGTGCAAATGGAACCAGGGCGCGATCGCTGGTGGCACGAATTGCAAAAAAACGCCTCCGCAGATTGTCCCGCCGAACCGATGGATAGCGAAGATATGCTATTCATTCTCTACACTTCAGGAAGTACCGGCAAACCGAAAGGAGTCGTCCACACCACAGGCGGCTACAACCTTTACACCCACATGACAACCAAGTGGATATTCGACCTCCAAGACACCGATATCTACTGGTGCACCGCCGACGTAGGCTGGATTACAGGCCACAGTTACATAGTCTACGGCCCCCTTTCCAACGGTGCAACAACTGTCATGTACGAAGGTGCTCCGCGCGCATCGAATCCCGGTTGTTTTTGGGATGTAATCGAAAAATACGGCGTCACTGTTTTCTACACCGCACCAACAGCAATTCGCACCTTTATGAAGATGGGCGAAGAGTTGCCGAATGCCAGAGATTTATCATCTTTACGATTGTTAGGAACTGTCGGCGAACCGATCAATCCTGAAGCTTGGATGTGGTATCAGCGCGTAATTGGCAACTCGAATTGTCCGATAGTCGATACTTGGTGGCAAACAGAAACCGGGGGAATTATGATTACTTCATTGCCAGGTGCAATCCCCACAAAACCAGGTTCTGCAACCCTTCCGTTCCCCGGAATTGTGGCTGATATTGTTGACCAAGATGGCGAACCAGTAACTAATGAAAGTGGCGGTTATTTAGTTGTAAAACATCCTTGGCCGGGAATGATGCGTACACTTTACAACGATCCAGACCGTTTCCGCCGCACTTATTGGGAATATTTGCACCCAAAAGATGGCCAATTCGTGTACTTTGCGGGGGACGGCGCGCACAAAGATAAAGACGGTTATTTCTGGGTAATGGGCCGCGTTGACGACGTGATTAATGTCGCCGGACACCGACTCGGTACGATGGAAGTTGAATCGGCTTTGGTGTCTCATCCAGCGGTGGCGGAAGCTGCGGTTGTGGGGAAACCGGATGAGATTAAGGGTGAGGAAATTGTGGCGTTTGTGACGTTGCAAAATACTCAGCAGCCTAGTGATGAATTGATTAAGGAATTGAAGCAGCACGTTGTGAAGGAAATTGGGGCGATCGCCCGTCCCGGCGAAATTCGCTTTACCGATGCTTTGCCGAAAACTCGCAGCGGAAAGATTATGCGGCGTTTGTTGCGTTCTTTGGCTGCTGGTTTGGAGGTGACAGGGGATACTTCTACTTTGGAAGATCGGACGGTGTTGGATAAGTTGCGGGCTGATTCCTAGGGGTATTTTTGCAACCGCAGATGTAGGCTGATTAACGCAGATGAACGCAGATAAGATTACATCTGCGTTCATCTGCGGTTTAATTGTTAATTCCGTTATTTACCTCGCCACAAATGAACGGCATCGCTGTTAATTTGCGACCTTACTTGCAGCCAATCTTCTAGCAAGTAGTCATCATCGACTGCTTCTGAATGCTGTTCGTCTTTGAGAATTGCTAAGACGTGAACTCCAGACGGATAGTTGACATGACGGATTTCTGGGTCATATCCTAAGTCTTGAATTTTTGCTAAAATGCGATCGACTGCACCAGCAACAGTTAAATCGACGGCCAGAATAATTTGACCGAGTTTAGCACCAGGTTTTACACACTCCAAAACAGCCATTATTCTTTCTCCTTGTAGTTGCAACGGTACACTTGAGGGCGATTTTCGACTTTTCGGGGTTGAGTTACAGATTCTAATTCAACCCGGTAGCGATCGGCTCGTTTTTGGCACTCCTGTTTCGCTTGGTTGGGGTTATCCGCTAAAATCGGCTCATCCCAACGTTCTGGTTCTTTTTCTGGATCTTGAATCATAATTAAATTGCTCCTTTGTTGGACGTTCAACTTCGGGGAAGTCGTCTTGGCATGGTGCGGTAACATTGTGCCAAGGCGCATTTCTCTGCTATGATTGTACTGCATTTTTCAGTATAATTGCAGTATGAGTAAAAACGTTAAAGTTCTAACCATCCGACTCCCTGAAGTAGAAATGCTTCGGCTAGAAGCTTATTGCGCGAACAGCGGTAGAACAAAAACCGATGTGATTCGCGAACAGATTAGGAATTTAAAAGTTGAAGATAACTCGCTTTACCCCGATTGATCGCCTTGGTTGATTTACGCGCGATCGCCCGTCCCGGCGAAATTCGATTTACCGATGCTTTGCCGAAAACTCGCAGCGGAAAGATTATGCGGCGTTTGTTGCGTTCTTTGGCCGCTGGAGAAGAGGTTTCTGGGGATACTTCGACCTTGGAAGATCGGACAGTTTTGGATAAGTTGCGGGCTGATTCTTAGGGGTATTTTGTAACCGCAGATGAACGCAGATGAACACAAATGAACGCAGATGTGTTTTGATCTGCGTTCATCTGCCTTTATCTGCGGCTGTATATAATTTTAGATCGACCGCCAGCATAATTTGACCAGTTTTTACACCGGGTTTTACATACTCTAGAACAGCCATTACTCTTTCTCCTGGTAGTTGCAACGGTACATTTATTGCATTCAGCAGCAAACTCATGTACAATTAACCCAATATGTGAATCAAATCTCAAGTTTAACAGGGTGCGAAATATGGCAACTAGAATTCCGAACCTGCAAATAACTCAAGTAGTTGATGGCGATACTGTCAAAGTTGCTCTCAACGGCAAAACCGAGTCTCTGCGGCTGATTTGCGTCGATACAGAAGAAAGTTACTCTAACACTTCAAAGCCTGTAACTGCCGCAGGGAAAGCAGCTTCGGAAATGGCTAAACAATACTTCGCTACAGCAAATGGTGGGCTTGCTAAAATTGACATTGAATTTGATACAGACGATCCGGTTGAAATTGCTCTAGAAAAACACCGTGACAACTACGGGCGCCTCTTATGTTACGTACATAAAGATGGAGAAAATTACAATCTAAAACTGATTAAAGAAGGCTGGAGTCCCTACTTTATGAAATACGGGCGATCGAGATTGTATCACCGACAAATGACCGAGGCAGAATCGGCAGCCAAAGCTTACAATCTGATGATTTGGGATCCGATTACCAATGCCAAGATTCCCTCTCGCAACTATGCTAATTTGCTGCCTTGGTGGTCGATGCGAGGCTCGATTGTTGAAGAGTTTCGATTGTCGGAAGCAAGGGACGGAGCACTTTCTGTGAGATTGCACTACCCAAAAATTTTAGCAGCTTCCGAGAAAGCTAAATCTATTACTATTTTCTGCGACTTGCAGGCAGGAATTAATAAATGGATCGGCGGCAATGCCCTGATTTATGCAGGTTCAGTTTATCATAAATTAGATTTGTGGATACCCGATGCCGAAACTTATGAAATGGCTCCTTTGAAGCGGTTGATTGAAAAGCGTTATGCAGGTCAAGGACGCGGTTACGTGTATATCAGCGGCAAGGTTGAACAGTACAAAAGCAAGCCTCAAATAATTTTGAAGAATATCAAACAGTTTTCTGACTTTCCCCCAGAAAGTTGAATTAAAAATGAAGTTAATTAAGCAAATAGAGAGCAATCCTCAGAAAGCATCGCCCTCTCTTCGGCCACGATCTTCTCTTTTTCCGATATCTGCGGTATTTATTGCTGCATTGAAGGAGTATTAAAAAATCGACATCCCAAGGGATTGCTGCGTACAGTTCGATTTTCCGGAGCCGCCGCCGTCGCACTAGGTTGAACGGTTACGGTATTAGTCTCTGAAACCACAAAAGATTTAGAAGTGCTAATAGTTTTTGAGCGATCGCCAGTAGAAGTGTTAGCACCATTCTGCTGGTTAGTGGTTGTTATATTCTTATCTCCCGTTAAATTTATATTTGATTCAACAGCCGTTTGTGCTTGACAAGGACAGGCTGTCAGAGCCGAAATTGCTGCCAAGCCCAGAGCCAAAAAATAGCCATTTGATTTAATCATGTTTTTTTAAATCCTAACTTCAGGAACTATCGAAGATATGTTAAGATATTAATTGAATTTAAAAATAATTCCTAGAGTGTTTGTGCGGATCTTTTTTTTACAAGTAATTCAGTATTTTTATCTACAAAATAAAGATTGAATGACGATATTAGTCCCAAAAATGTGAAGTTTTAGTAAAGCTCATGTGTTTGTACTTAGAAAAAAGATTAAGACATCTTCCTCGGCGTTTTAATCCGCGTCAGAAAGCGAAAACTGATTGAGGTTCAAAACTTGTATTTGTTGCAATAATTCGGGATTCCCGCAAAAAAGTTTAAGTCCTGGCGCGAGCTGACTGATAACTAATATTAATTATTTTAAAATAACCGTTATAAGTTTATAGTGAGGACTTTAGTCGTCTGACTTTTATGAGGACTGAAGTCCCCACTACAAACAAAATCAAAAAGAGAACGAAGTTCTCAAGACACCCACCGTAATCGGATCGCTATTGCGAGTGTGATCTGGTTGAAAAATCACCATTACTCCTGGAGTAACGCTGATATTATCGCTCACCTGCCAGCGGTAGAACATCTCTACATGAGTAGTCGTTCCCGGTTGGCCGCCTTTGCCCCCTAAACCCGTATCTAAAAAATCGGGAATATTGTTGCCTGTCGGTAAATTACTGCTAACAATTTTAGGAGGTTGCCCGATATAAATCCCCCCCAAATTTCCAGTGCCAAATAAATCTGGAAAATTCACAAACACCATATAATTTGTAGTTGCCACACTCCCAGATTTACCCGGAATCCGAGAATTAGTATAACCAGCCCAACCTCCCAAGGAAATACGCGAAGAAACCCGCCAATTTACAGTTGCTCCCACAGCATTCGTTTGGAGGGATGCTGATTTGCTGGTACTGGGATTAACAGCAGTTAATTGACTGTCTCCCGCCAAACCAAGCAAATTGCCGTTAGGCGAATAGTCGTTGACATAATAAACAGTAATATCTAGTGGATCGGCGAGAGTGAGAGTTAATTGCAATCCCAGTGTATTGTGTCCGCTAGGCCCGTTAGAACTGACAAAAAAGCCGGGAACCGTAGTAGAATAAACAGCTTGCAAACTCGCTCTTTTGGCAAATTGCCAGTCAATTCCCGCGCCGCCTTGACCGAGACCGATGTTCAAAATAGGGTTTCTTTGAGCGAAGGTTGAAATCGGGCCAGAAGCGGCGCTTTCAGCTCGATTCGGTCCTCGGAAACCGCTAATCATGTTAACTCCTGCTGTCCCTCCAATTACTGCTAATTTATCGCCTACCAGAAAGCGATAGTTAAGATCGCTGAGGGTAAGGGCAGAATTTTCGCCAAAATCGTAAGCAAGGTTTACGTCTTCGGTTAATTGCGGTGATGTCTTTCCTCTCTGATTTAAAAGACCGATGAATAAGTTACTGCGGGGAGTGAATTGAGCCGTTAAATATAACTGACTTAAAGCGATAGTGTTGATATTTGTGCCGGGGTCTTTCGTATCTCTTTTGCCATCTCTAGGAGCGCGATCGGCACGGTTGGGACTGCGACCTTGTATTCCCACAATTGTCAATCCTGATAGCTTGACTGTCGGCGAAAATTGATTGGCTTCTACTTCTGTTATTCGCGCTTCTAATAAGTCGGTGCGCCCTCGCAGTACGGCGATATCGGCTGCAAATTCTTCTTGCAGTTTTTGAATTTTTACCAAGTCTTCTTGCTTGACTCTGTTTTCATTGCCTGTGTCAATTAATTCTCTAATTTTATCTAAACAAGCATTGACTCCGGCTGCAAATTCATAGCGGGTTAAAGCGCGGTTGCCACGAAAGGTACTGTCGGGATATCCAGCTATACAACCGTATCTCTCTACTAAGGATTGCAGTGCTTGAAATGCCCAATCAGTGGGTTTTACATCGCTGAGTTGAGAGACAGATGTAACTTGTTCTGTGCTTTCCTCTGAGATTGGTTCACTCTGGTTTTCAATAGTTGTTGGAGATTCAAGTAAACTGGCATCGGCTGGGAGATTTTGATTGGCTGATTGAGGATTTTCGACTAATATTTTCTGGAGTGAGTCAACTGCAATTTCGGTAGGGGCTGGTTCAGCAAGAGTTGCAGGAGTAGGGGAAGACTGGGGTAAGCTGGGTGTGGATGGTGGGATAGACCGATCGACAAATTGCTGATTTTCCGGTAAGATTGTCTCCGGTGCCTCAACTGCAATTACGGAAATTGCAGTTGGGGTGCGTTGAGCCTGGTTTTCAATCACAGCGGGAGATTCGGGTAAACTTGGTTGTGCTAATGCTGGAAGGCTAAATAGTCCTTGCAATCCCCATCCGAGGATTAAGCCTGTGAGAATTTGTCGGTTTGGGCGATCGTCTTTTTGATTGAGATTTTGCATTTTCAGTTGTTATACTTGGTGCTTGTTGATTGAAGATATGTGAAAACGAGACGACCCGATCAAAAATGACGCTATGAAATTAAAGATATTAGTAGTGAACTGCGCCGGAGAAACCTGAAAATCTCTGCCGAAGTGTAGTTAATGTAGCTAACATTAAATACCTGCTACTTGTCGCCAAAAATAACTCACAATCTCGTCATATTTGGGTGTTTTAGCATTCCTAATTAGATCGATCACATTGGCATTAATCTGATTGATTTGATGGAAAATTACGATATAGTCATCAATATGCTGTTAATGTGATAACTGATACCAGTTTAAAAAATAATGTAACAGTCGTCAAGCTCCAAACCAGATAAAATAAGTTATTTCCAACTTTTGCATCTAAAATCACCTGACTTTTTGTGGCAACTGAATCGCCAGTGTGTTGATAGTTGTTTTACTATTGCGCAGGGATAGATACCCCGCCAGCCCACATCAGCAAATATTTGCAACACAAACGGAACAATCAAGACTGCTCTCGGGGATAGGGTACTGAATTTTAGCGCCTCGGATTTTTCTCTAACTAAGTATTCTTACGGTTGACAAAGCAAATTAATTATGTTTTTTTTATAACGCTAAATCACTTCATACTATAATGGTATTATCAAAAATCTGTAGCTGCCCATAGCTGCGGCATCCATCCAAACTCCAGAGATTTAAAAGCTATGTGCCAATTACTGGGAATGAACTGCAATGTTCCAACAGATATTTGCTTCTCTTTTGAAGGTTTTTCTGCAAGAGGTGGTCGAACAGACATTCATCAAGACGGTTGGGGAATTGCTTTTTTTGAAGGCTTGGGATGTCGCCTGTTTATAGACTCAAAACCTGCGGTTGCTTCTCCGCTTGCTGAAGTAGTGCGTCGCTATCCCATTCACTCAACTAACGTCATTGCTCATATTCGTAAAGCTACTCAAGGGGAAATTGCTCTAGAAAACTGTCACCCTTTTATTCGGGAACTTTGGGGGCGGTATTGGGTATTTGCCCACAATGGAAATCTGGAAAACTTTAATCCTGAAAGTGCCGGGATTTACAAACCAGTCGGCAAGACTGATAGCGAAAAAGCTTTTTGTTTAATATTAGAAAAGCTGCGAGAAAGTTTTCCTCACAATAAACCTACTGTGACGGAAATTTACGTGGTTCTCAACGAAATTACTAAAAATCTTGCCGTTCAAGGAATTTTCAACTATTTACTTTCTGATGGAGAACACTTGTTTGCACACTGTTCTACTAATCTGCATTATATTGTGCGACAAGCACCTTTTGCCAGCGCGCACTCGATCGATGAAGATGTAACTGTGGATTTCCGGGAATTGACCAAAGAGGACGATCGCGTCGCGGTGATTGCCACTTTCCCGCTCACTGATAACGAAGTCTGGACGCAAATAGAACCGGGAAAATTGCTGGTATTTCAGGATGGTTTGCCTGTTATTTGAAAGCCGAATTAAAAAAAGATTAATGAAATTAAACCTTGTTGCATATTAGCTTTCCAAGTGTATACTTTGACTTTATATGGTTCCAAAATTATTAATTCATATTCAACTAATGCTCTTTGAGGACTCTAGGAAAATCGATTTTATTTCAGACAGCAATTCGCTGAGATAGTATAGCCTGTTGATTTTTATATGAATTCTCACACAGCACCAAAGTTACATTAAGCTGTTCGACATTCAAACTGCACTATTTGTAGCTCAGACCCCATGCTGTAAGAGGTTCAAGCAATAAATTTAAATGACTAACAGCTTAAACATCTGTAACGAGGAAGGTTATGTAGGGCTTGCTGAATAAGCCTAAAAGCCTTACCTGAAAAGACTTTGACTCGCGATCGGCGCGGATAAAGTGTAAGACTATGAGCTAAAATTAGTCAAAAGCCATGCACAGCATCACTTTCGTTCATGTACCGAAAACTTGACTAGGGCCCCAAAAGCACCGTCCAACTTTGACCTTAACGATCGCGTGACAATTATCAGAGAATAATCGTTGGGTAATCATGGCAAAAATAATTCCGTGGTCAGAATTTGAAGTAGAATATGCCAAAAATTTCACCTGCTCAACGGGAGCCCCTGCCAAATCGTTTCGTATCGCCTTAGGGGCATTAATAATCAAAGAAAGATTAGGAACTAGCGATGCCGAAACAGTAGAACAAATAAAAGAAAACCCATACCTACAATACTTCCTAGGTCTGAGTGGCTATAGTAATGAAGCACCATTCGACTCATCCATGCTCGTTTATTTTCGGCAAAGAATAGGTGTCAATCTAGTCAATAAAATCAACGAAAAAATGGTCAAAGAGCAGACCGAAGTGCCAGGAGAGCTGGTTGAAAAAAAGTCATCAGAAATAAGTGAATCCAAAAATCAAGGAAAATTAATATTAGATGCAACCTGCGCGCCAGCCGACCTTAAATATCCGACCGACTTAGGACTATTAAATCAAGCAAGAGAGAATACTGAAAAAATCATAGATGCTCTACACAATCAAATTAAGTCACCTGTAAAAAAACCGAGGACATATCGAAACAGAGCCAGGAAAGAATACCTAGCCATAGCAAAATAACGAAAACCACGACGATAATCCAATACGGTTTACTTAAGGGTTGGGAGGCTTGAAAATATTAAAAATAGGAGGATTAGTTTTTATTCCAGTACCTCTGTGCTTGACTTTTTTGGATTTAAA